>JAIVHD010000349.1 GCA_020201235.1 Lysobacteraceae bacterium | reverse complement strand
CTTTCGCCTTGAATTCAGGGCTGTATGAATTACGCTTCCGTTTCTTGCTCATCCTGTATCTATCCCGATTCGGAGGCTTGGTTCTAGCTTAAACTGTTGTCCAGATATCGGGGTCCACTTTAGGCGGCGGCGAGATGCAGCCGCTGAGCCTGCCTGCCGGGCTCGTGCTGTCGCCTTCCGACGCCGGTGCCGGCGATTAAGACGTGTCACCCGACGGGCGGCACCTGGCGATCGTCGCTGACAGCGCCAGCGAGGGCATCTACCCCAACCCCGACGTTTTTATGGTCGACGTCGGCGGCGACGATTTTAGCGACGATTATGGTGACAATCGTGGCAGCAATCCGGTCAACCTGACCCTTGGTAACGCCGCGGCCGAAGGGGGACCGCTGTTTTCGCCCGACGGCCAGCTACTGGCCTTCTCGCGCCAGCACATCCCCGGTTTCTACGGCGACCAGCGAAAATTGATCCAGCACGAGCTGGCGACCGGCCGCACCCGGCTGGTCCACGGCGACTGGGATCGGTTGGCCGACGGGCTGGTCTGGTCGCCGGATTCGGCCGGCCTGTTTGGCGCGATCGACGACGCCGGCACGCTTACCTACGCTGTGCCTGTCCCATTGGCTGTGCGCTGTGCCTGTCCCATTGGCTGTGCGTACTCATCGGAGTACACCGAAGATGACTGGGTATATCTCAGGTCAGGAGTATTGATTCGCTCTTTCGAAGGTGGGCTCTTTCATATAATTGAGTATGATTCCTCTCTGCGTCTTATGGAAAGGCTCAAGACATGAGAAAAGCTATTTTAGCCAGCTGGAAGGAAATCTACATAGCCATGGGTTCAACTCGGACACCGGTAAGCTCAGCGGCGGCAAAGCTGGTCGAGCTTTGTGGCGGCGCCGGTTAACCCAAACGTTGGGCGTTATGACAATCAACATCATCAACCTTGCCGACCAAATTCATCACGTTGAGGAACTAGCCAGGCTTCACCACGGCGAATGGGGGCACCTTTCGCCGCAAATAGACGTGGGTACGAGAGCTCAGCGCCTCACTGAGGCATCCGGAACGTCCGAGATCCCGATGGTATTCATCGCAGTAGATGGTTCAGATCTCATTGGATCAGCTGCATTGGTGAAAAACGACATGAAGGAACGTCCCGAATTGTCGCCTTGGCTCGCGGCCGTGTACGTCAAGCCGGCGAGAAGAAAAAGCGGGATTGCTTCCTCGCTCATTTCACGTGTCGAGAAAGAGGCCGCTTCCCTGCGCGTGAAAACCCTTTATCTCTTCACCGATCATGAAGGGAAGTTTTATGCGCGCAGGGGCTGGAGCTTAATGGAAAAGGCAGATCACTATGGCACCCCAGTAGTCGTAATGAAAAAGAATCTGTGTATTGGCAACGAACAATAGTAGTGTGTCTTTTAGCCACAACGGCAAGACCCCCAACTAAAACTCTTGAAATGGCACCAGTATATGGTACTATTTTTATGTCAAACGAAAGCACCAGAGAACCCTTGAGGCTATTTTCGCCCGCCCGGTGAGCGGTAACGTGCAGTGGCGTGACATTGAAGCACTTTTGGCAGAGCTTGGGGCGGAGATTAGTGAGCGAGAGGGCAGTCGGGTCGCTGTTTTTCTGTTCGATGGGGTTAGAGTGTTTCACCGCCCTCGGCTTGGTTCAACAACCGATTGAAGCAGACGGTCCGGTGCGCGGCCCGCCACTGAACCGGCGCGGTGTACAAAGATTGCACCTTGGAGATCGTGAATGGAAGATGATTTTGAAGTCGAGATGAGTCCCCATTGCCAAGAACTGACGGCTGACGGGAAAACGGTCAGAGTAGATATCTACCGTGTTGAGACTGGCGGCTGGATTCTCGATGTGGTGGATGAGTTCGGTAACTCCACCGTATGGGATGACGAATTTGATACCGATGCGGCAGCTCTGGACGAGGCTAAAGCGACTATCAGGGACGAAGGCATTGATTGTTTGATTGGCATGGACTCGTGACCCGAGTCAATCGATCAGTGGGCGAGCAGGTAGCGCACCGGCAGCATACTGACGTGATGTGACCAATGGACTTCAGTTGATTGACCTGATTTAAGACAAGAAAGGAAATCCATTCCGACGTGGCGAAAGCTGATTCTGGATCAGTCTGGCAAAGGGTCGGTGCCGGCGACTTCGCCGGCACCGAAATCTGACGGGAATCGATGCGGCTCAGTAATATTCGGCTACGTAACGACTGCCTGCAACGACGTACGGGTTACCGTATTTGTCATAGCATTGCGTGCCACCGATGCGGGCCTCACGACCGTGGTAGTAGCCGCGTTTGTATACCTTGTGGCAACCTTCATCGTGGTAGTAATCGGCGGAGCCACCGCGATGCCCGTTGCGGTCATGCCCATTGTGCCGTGAATGGTGCCGACCAGCATGATGCCCCCCTCGACCGCGCGTGTGGCTGATCGCGCCGTAGACTGCAAGACCTGCTACAGCCGCGTGCAGCGCGCCATGCCCATACTGCCCCTGATATCCGCCGCCAGCCGTTGCAGGGCTTGCAAACGACAACAACAACGCAAGTGCCCCGACCGATAGCGCCAGATTGATCGTACGTGTTCGAGTCTTGTAATTCATAGTGTAACTCCTGTAAGCCTTGATCAGTCGACGGTCCAGTACTCAACCGTCACCGCACATATTGCATAGTGCAAATAAACAAGGGCTGAACATTACCCTCGTAAAATCCAGGTTCGAGCAAGCCCAGTGAGGGAAAAATCAGTCCGATCGATTGCGCTATGAGAAAACTCGCACGGCGAAGTCAGAACAACGCCGGGCAGGCACATCGTAGGTCGTTCTGCATTCGCAAGAAGAAAGGCCAGCGGTCATACGATCCGCTGTTTTGTACCAGCGCTCACCCAGACCGAACAGGCGCTGGATCTGTGGCATCGCTCAATGAATTCCCATGCCAACAATGGGACCGTCGACTGCCTGAGGGCTCTGTCGACGGGCTAGTGGGCCTCTCGACATCTTTGGACGACGATGTCGGTGTGCGATGTAGGCTCGTCTACAGACTTCGAACCGACGTCTTGCCACGGGTGCCGAAAGACCAGTTCCCGCTAAAAAGGCTTGCTTGTTTGATAAAAGTCATGTAATTTGGAAGGGTTTGTTGCCGGATTTTCATTCAGCTAATGTCCCTCGAATGCCCAGGTGCAGTGTCAACCAGGTCCGATCTACAGGTGATGTTCGATTCGGCCCTGCCCCGGCTGTCGCTTGCAGGTCGGTCTACGACGCCTCGTTCGGTGAGCCGGGGCGAAATTACATGCGCAATGTGGATACCATGCCGTTTTCCCGCTTTTTGCGGCAGGTGCTGGGACAAGGGCGTGATTTGCGCATGTTTCTCTACAATATTTCGCGCCAGGTACCTGAGCTGCTTGATGACATCGAATTTCCTCAGGTCGGGCAGAGGTTTTCGCGCCGGTTCGTGTTCACTTTCTTTGGCTGTGCCGGCTCAACCACGCCGCTGCACTACGACATCGATATGGGCCAGGTTTTTCATACCGTGATTCGGGGCCGGCGGCGCGTGCGATTGTTCGCTCCCGACCAGTCCAGGGCGCTGTACCGGCATCCTTTTACGGTGCGCAGCTACGTCGATCTGGACGATCCGGATTTTGCAAGCTGGCCCGCCCTGGCGCGGGCCAGGGGCTACGAAGTCGTGCTCGAACCTGGGCAGACGCTGTACATGCCGCCGGGGTGGTGGCATGAGTATCATTATCTGGACGCAGGTATCGGTGTCTCGCTGCGGGCACCTGGCGCCACCGTTTTCCAGCACTTGCAGGGCCTGTCCAACCTGCTGGTATTATCGCCAATTGATCGGGTCGCCAATCGGGTGGCCGGTCGGCGCTGGTTCGCGTGGAAGTCGCGACGAGCGCGACGAAGGGCTGAAGCACACGACCAGGAGAAAACAGGTTGAAAACATCCAGGGGAACGATTCAGGCGGGGCGCTTCGAGGTCCCATACCGCGTCTATGGCCAGCAAGAAAATCTGCTGGTATGCGTCAGCGGCGCTATGCAGACCATGTCGATCTGGCGCTCGGTGGTCAAGCGGTTTTGCGGTGAATACACGGTAGTGCTGTTCGACATGCCCGGTGTCGGGCGTTCGCGCATTGTCAGCGGCGGTGCGCATGTGACCGTGGACGAGCAGATTGCCGTGCTCGACGCGCTGATCCGGCAAGTGCGCCGCAGAGGGGAGCTGACGCTGGCGGGCAGCTCGTGGGGCACGGCAATCGCCGCAAGCTATGCCGCAGGGCATCCGGAAGCTGTGCAATGTCTGCTGTTGAGCAGCTTCGGCATGCGCCCCAATGCCGGGATGGAATATGTTGTCAAGCGCGCGACTGAACTCTATCAGGCGCGTGACTATGCCGGCGGTGCCG
>JAIVHD010000228.1 GCA_020201235.1 Lysobacteraceae bacterium | reverse complement strand
GGGTCGGATTGGTGCTCGGCCAGTGGTCGCAGGGCCGGTAGGCCCACGCCGTCTTCGGCGAGGATTTCACAGTGTCCGTCGATGGCCTCGTGGGCTTGTTCGGTGGCTTCGTCGAGCGAGTCGCCGGCCGAAAAGCAGCCGGGGAGATCGGGTACGGTGACGCCGTAGTGGCGACCGTCGTCGGTGTGCAGGGCAAGGGCAAATCGCATGGTATTATCTCCGCGACAAGCTCGCTTGGCGGTAGATGCTGCGCAGCGTCGGCAGCGGGATGTCGCGCTTGGGGTGCGGAACGGTGACCAGGCCGGGCTTGCTCGGGTGATCGAAGTGATGGTGCGAGCCTTTAATGCGCTTGAGCCGCCAATCATACAGGACGGGCAGTCCCACATGAAACAACCGGATTTTCGCAAGCTCGGGTGCGGCGAGTGCGTGCGTGGCGCGGACCTCGATTTCGAGTTCAGCATGGCATTTCAGCCGATCGTCAATACCGCGACCGGAAAGATCTTCGCGCATGAGGCATTGGTGCGTGGACCAAACGGTGAGCCGGCCGGCAGCGTTTTCGAATCGGTCAATCCCGGTAATCAGTATCGCTTCGACCAATGCTGCCGGGTCAAGGCAATCGAGCTGGCCGCCCGGTTGGGCGCGGAGGAATACATCTCGATCAATTTCATGCCCAATGCGGTCTACAAGCCGGAGTTGTGCATAAGAACGACGCTGGCGGCGGCGAAAAAATGGGGCTTTCCTACCGAGAGAATCATTTTCGAGGTCACCGAAGGCGAGAAGATCGATGACCTGCCTCATTTGAAAAACATCATCCGCCATTATCAGGAAATCGGTTTCAAGACGGCGATCGATGATTTCGGCTCGGGGTTTGCCGGCCTGAATTTACTGGCGGATTTTCGAGCTGATATCGTCAAGCTGGACATGGCGCTGGTTCGCGATATCGACAGCAGCTCAACGCGCCGGGCGATCATCCGCGGCATTATGGGAGTTGCCGAAGAGCTGTCGACGCAGGTCATTGCAGAGGGTGTGGAAACAATCGCCGAATGGAAGTGCCTGGAGGACCTGGGCGTGGAGTACTTTCAGGGCTTTCTGTTCGCGCGCCCGTCCTTCGAATCGTTGGCGGAAGTCACGATCCCGAAAGACGAGGAGGGGTGAGCGCGCCGGGACGGGCGGCCCTCAGGCGGGCTTTTGCCTGGCGAACAGGTACCAGAACAGCACGATCCAGTCGTAAAGAAAGTGCACGGCAATCGGCACCAGCAGGTTGCCGGTGACCTGATACAGCCAACCCAGGTACAGCCCCATCAGGCAGGTCAGGACAAAGTAGGCAGCGGTCAAGGCATGCGCCAGCCCGAAAAGTAGCGAGGCTATTGCCAGTGCTGCGATCGGTCCGAACAGTTCTTCAACCCCCGCCTGGATCACGCCCCTGAACAGCAGCTCCTCGCCGACGCCGGCCATCAGCGCCACGGCAAATATGGCGGTCGGACCGGCATTGCTGAACAAAGGCAGCAGGTGATCTTCCACGATTCGTCTGAGCGCCTCAACCCAGGCCCATCGGAATCGCATCAGGGCCAGCATGGCGGCGACGATGGGCACGGTGGCTGCGATGGACAGACCCAGCGCGCCCGCGCTGAACGCTATCCCGAGCCATGGCTCGAGGCCGAAGATCAGTGCAAGCGCCAGCGCCAGTACCGCCAGTGCGCTCTCGAAGCCCAGCGCAAACATGATCGGCCGGCGCTTCATCAGTGCGCCGAGGCGCGATGGGCGCTGATCTTCTTCCGAACAGTCCGGTGGCTTGCTCGTCTGGCTGGTCATCGCGGATTCCCCGCCCGGAACTGACGCTGACCGGGTTCGGCAGATTCGCAGGCCATGATCCGCGCGCGCAGCTCGGTCCACTTGCGTGCCATGCGCAGCATCGATTCCTCGGTGGTGAACCCTTGCATTCCATCCACCAGCAGCCAGGCCAGGTCGTGCGATTCGTCGCTGACGACATAATTGCCGCCTGGGCGACTGACAAAGGCGAAACGCACGTCGAAATTAAAGTGTGCGCGGTCAGCGCGCGCCGGGATTTCATGCACGTCGATGTCCAGAATCTCGCGTGACAGCAATTCCACGGCAAGGCCCGATTCTTCCCCAGCCTCGCGTTTGGCCACGGCCGCGGTGTCCGGATCGCCGTCGCTATGGCCACCGAGCTGCAGCCAGGCGGCGAGCGTGCGGTGGTGGGTGAGCAAAACGTACTCGCCGGATTCGTCCATTAGCCACGCCGAACCGGTGATATGGCCGGGCGAGAAATGATCGCGTTCGGAGCAGCGGGTCCGGTTCGACGGCACAGACCGGAACTCTTCGACCACCGTTGCTTCCTCCAGGTAGAGCGCCAGGTAGGCTTGCAGCGCGTCTCCCAGATCAAAGGGCTTGGGGAGGGTTGTTTGTGTCATGCGGTTTTGTTTCGAAAGAATGCAGTTGATGTGCTGATTTTATCGCCCTGATTTTATCGCCTGTCATCGGATTCGCCGTTGCTTTGTCGCGCTTGCAGCTTCAGACCAGTCGACTCGGCGCCATTGTCCCGGCGCCAGGCCCTCCAGCGTGAATCGGTATACACCTTGTCTGATCCGGTAACGTTCTTGCCCTGAAAGCTTTTCACTGCCTATCGGACGGGGATCCTCCTCCAGTGCCTTCATGCGCCGAAGAATACGCGCAACATTTTTCTTTGGAATGGGTCGAAGGTCATTTGATACGGACTTTCTGAAGACAAGTTCATATCTTGCCATGGGCTTTCAGGTCGTCCAGCAAAGCCTCATAACTCATCGTCGGCTCGGATACTCTTTCTTGGAATGCTGCCAGGTCTTCCTGGTCCTCAGCCAACGCCGCACGAACAGCGTCATTATGGTCAAGCCTGCCGGCGGAGATATCTCGCCGGATCTGAGCGGCAACTCCGGCAGATAAAGCGGAATGGCTTCCGGCCGCTCGAGATAGCTTTTACCATAGTTGAATGCGATGAACCCATCGTCGGCGCTCAAACGACCAGCAACAACTGGTAGATTTGACCGCTACATAGGTCTTTTTTAATATGATTTAGAGATTAAGTCAAGAGCGAATGACCGCTGCAGGGGGCATATTGACGGGATTGACCACGGCCGACCCGATTTTTACCTTCCAGCCCTGGATGGGTGTTTCATTGCCGGTGTTGAGGTGGCTGGTCATGTAATACAGGCGGCGGATGTTGTCGCTGTGGGCCGGACCCTGGTTGGCGTCGTTGAAGCGTTGTTGCAGGTAGTACGGCGGGATGCTCTGGCTGTAGAGCGTGGCGCGGACCTGTCCGATTTGCGCGGCATTTTCGGGCGCAAGTGTGAAGTGGTAGAAGACCTGGCCGCGGCCGGTGCGCGTTGGATCGGTGTAGTGCGGATCCTTGGCGGCCTGGCCTTCGACTTCGCCGAGGATCTGGATGAACGGCGATGGGTCTTTGAGGAACACTTTAGGATCGAAGCCGCGCGGGCGCAGGCGGTTGTCCTTGACCGGCTGGGCACGGCGCAGGAAGGCGGTGGTGAGGTGGCCGTCGGAATCCTTGATGAGTTCCTGGTAAATCTGGACCTGATCCTGGCGCGTGATGGTTTGATAGTGCGGTTGAAATTCGGTTTGAGCGATGCCCTGCTCGGTCGCCAGCGGCGTGCTGCCGGTGCCTTCGACAATGACGCCCAGGTCGTTGCTGCGCCCGGAGGCCCAGAGCAGGCTGCCGTCTTTTGCGGTGACGGTAAATTCGATGAACATGCGGCGGAAACCGACGCCGGAGGGCAGGTAGTGGCCAGTCTTGTTTTCGAGCGTGACGGTGGCCTGGACCATGCCTGTGGCCGGGTCGATCCGCAGGTCGCGGATGCCGATGTCGGCGGTTTCCTGCGCGGCCATGCGCTGCATCGATTGCGAAGAGGTGATCAGCGCCGGCTGGGTGGTGGTTGCGCCCATGTAGTCGATCTGGCGGATGCCGAGCAGCAGCGGAAACTGCTGGAACATTTCGTTGAGGAACAGGTTGAGGCCGTGCAACGAGTGGCGCGCGTAGTGATCGCGCGGGGTCAGCTTGATGTCCTCGTCGGGCAGCCGGTGGGCGGTCGGCGCGAATTCGTCGGATTCGATGTTGGCTATTTTGGTGCCGGCCAGGTCGGTCGATTTATAGGCGGTCGGCATGTGACAGTCCTGGCACGACTGGAAGGTGTCGCCGCGGGCGAAGTCGCTGTTGCTCCATTCAAGATGGGTGGTCTGCTCGTAGGTGGCAGTCACGACGCTGCCGTCCGGCGCGGTGATCTTGTGCAGCGTGCCGTCATTGTTGAAGACCGGCAGCAGGATGTTGTGGCAACTGCCGCAAAGTGCCGAGTCCTTGATCTGGTCGGCGTTTTGCGGCGTCAAGCCCAGGGCGTTTTCCATTGGCCGGGTCACGACCTGCTCATACGGGCCGTAGACTTCTTCGGCCGGTCCCGGCACCCAGTTGCCGGTGTAGCCGGCCTGGGTGCCGAGGCCATCTTTGGAGATGCGGTGGCAGACCAGGCACGAGATGCCGTCGCGCGCGAGATTGCCATAGCGTGCGTTCGGCTGGTCGCTCTGGTAGTGCGTGACGTCTTCAAGTGCCAGCGGCTGGCCGAACTTGACGCCTTCGGGCGGCTCGATTGCGAACAGGTCGCGGCACGGGTCGTCGCCGGTGTGGGTGTCGATACCGAGTTGGCGCTGACCCATGACGCCGTGGCAGTGCAGGCAGGTGTTTTCGATGCAGGCAGCGTGCTCGGGCAGGTGGTTGGTTTCGCTTTCGAGCTGAGCGAAGAAGATCGGGTCGCGACCGGCCAGGCCCATCGGCGAAGCGCGCCATTCGGCGTAGGGCGAGACATTGACGGCGTTGCCGCTTTCCGGGTCGGTGATCAACATGTTGGGCGTAGAACTGTTGGACACGGTGGCGTCGTGGCAGCCGATGCAGTTGCTGGACGTCAGGAACTCGGCCGGGCCGTCGGCCGAGGCGACTTCGTGATCGAAGGTCTCGGCCGGCAGGCGGTAGGCGAAGGCATCGCCAAAGGTGGCCGGCCCGAGGCTGCCGAAAAACGCTTCGAATCCGTCGGCTGGTATCGAACGCGGCGGCGTCAGTGTCCAGCCGGTGGCTTTGTGTTGCGGCGGCCTGCCGCTGTGGGCGGCTCCTGCCAGCGACGACACATCCGGGGCCTGCGGGTCTGAACCTCCTTCGGGCAGACTGAAATGGCGGTACTGGATGCCGGGGCCGATGACGTTGTCCAGCGATGAAAAAGTGAGCTGGCCGATGCGTGGCAGTTCATACAGTAGCCACCGAACAGGTTGTACGGCGACACGATCGAGGCCTTGTGACCGTTTGCGCCGAACAGGTCGCCGGTCGGGTACCAATTTGGGTCGCGCGCTGGATGTTGCGGATCGGGGCCGAAGAAGTCCGGGCTGGTGACAGCGCTTTGGGTAAGGATCGGCGGATTGCCGTCGCCGGAGGCGGTCGGGTTGGCCCAGTACCAGCCGTCGTGGCTGGCGCTGTTGTCGCGCACCATGACGGTCCACGAGGTCGGATTGATCTGGTCGGCTGGCTTGCCGATTACCGCGCACTCGGCGGCCGGATCGATATCCAGCGCTTTGGCGTCGATGGCGTGCATTTCCTTGATGATCATGGCACCGTCGGGCAGGGCGCGATCCGGACGGCCGTCGCACAGCCAGTCGGCCACTGCTGGCGAGTACCACACACGTACCGCCGGATGCACGCCATAGCTTTTGGGGTTGGGGAAGTCTCCGGCCAGCGGGCCGGTCAGGCGCCACTCCCGGTCCGGCACCCAGCCGAGCGCGCGATAGTCGTGCCCACGCAGGAAATCGCGCAGCGCGAAGTCGTAGGCATTCTTGGCTTCGAGATCGCCGATCGAGGCCGGCAGCGACGGCAGCTCGGCCGGCTGGCCGCGATCGGGGTTGTTGTTGCACCAGGCCGCAATTTCTTCCGCGGTTGGTGGCGGCGGTGAATCAGCGCACACCCACTGGGCAGGATCACCGGCCGGAAACGGCGGCAGCGACTTGGCCTGTTCGACCGGTTGAGCGGCGAAAAGCTGTGTCTTTGACTTGTCGTCGACCGTTGAGGTCGTCGATGTCGAATCCGCCATCGGCGCGTTGTTGAACGCCACCAGCAATCCAATCGCGGCTGTCAGCCCCGCGCGACTCAAAACAGTCGAAAATGTACGCATAGCCTGCTACTCCCCACCAGCGGTTTCGATCAAGTCTACTCCATGATGGTCAACTCGACAAATCCAGAGATGTTAACGGTCGGTGTTAAGACCACCCATCGTTTAACCCTGCCTAACCGCCTTTTCATAAAGCCCCGGAAAGCGCCCGTTTGGATCGCATTCGCGCTTGAGTGCTTCATAGGCCGATCGGTCGTACTCGGTCCAGAAGGTCTTCTCATCGTAGGTGCTACGCGAGTACAAGCTCTTCTTGCCGCCGTACTTGGCGACAAGCTCTTCGATCCGCGCGTTGTAATACCCGTCCGGTTCGCTGGAGCGCACCATGTCCCAGAAGCCGAAATTGATGTACGGCGTATCGGCGCGTAGCCTGAATAACGAGAATGGATCTCCAGGCACGACGAACGGGCAGATCCAAACCGGGCGGATGCCGATTTCGCTTTCGAAGTCGGCAAGAAACGCCGCAGCATTGGCGATGGGAATGTCGACATCCTGAATGACCGACTCAGTGCGCCGGCGGACATGCTGTAAAAGGCTCAACGGCCAGCGGCGGCTGGCGCGCATGATTTTCTGGTAGGTGACGCTGTTTAGCCGCTGGCGTCCAAGCAGCAGTCGCACTGGCTTGAACTGTGCGCCGACGTTTTTGCTGCACCAGAACCAATCGGTGTCCCAGCGCCACAGGTAATCGTGAAGGCTCAGATAGTCCTCGCGACGCTGGCGCAGGCTTTGCCAATACTGGCGCATCCAGGTGTAATCGCTGGTCTGGGTGCCGGTTGGCAGCGCATCAATCAAGTGAGCGCGGGTCAGCACGAACTCGCGCGGACCAAAATACACGCCGTCAAGATAATCGCAGCTTGGCTCGGCACATTCTTTGCCGATGGCGGCGAATAGTTCATCGGCTTTGGCATAGGCCGTCTGCGTCAGTCGAACAAAAGGCTGGATCGGGACCAGACCCACACGAACCCGCGTTGCATAACCAAGACTGCCGTAAGAATTGGGAAAGCCGTGGAACAGCTCGGCGCGTTGATCGGACGAACAGGTCAGAACGCGTCCGTCGGCGACCAGCACGTCGAGTTCGCTGACCGTGTCGTGCACCAGCCCGTAGCGGAAGCCGCTCGATTCGATGCCGACGCCGGTGACCGCGCCGCCGACGGTGATACTTTTAAGCTCCGGCACGATGGCCGGTGCCAGGCCGTGCGGCAGCGCCGCGTCGACCAGGTCAGCATAGGTCGTCATACCCTCGACTTCGGCCACCCCGGCTTGCGCGTCGATTTCGAGGACGTGGTTCAGCGAGGCCGCATCGATCTCGGTGCGCTCGGCGACTGAACGCGGTCGGAACAGGTTGCTGGTCGCCTTGCGCAGCCGCACCGGTCCGGAGGAGTCGGCCAGTGCCGAGGCCATCGCGTCGACGCGAGCGCGGTGCGCGGCCCAGGCGGAACATGGGTCGGGCTTGTCTGAATTCATGAGCACAGCGACCCGAACAAACTCACGCCCATCGCGGCCCTCCCCGAGATACGGTGTAGGTCGCGAGGAGCCTGTCGGATCGCTGGACTGCGCCCGGGCCTTTCCGTCCGCTGGTCGGGTCGATACCGATCGTCGCGCCCTGGACTGCATCCACACTTCTCCCGCAAGTGGGCGAGATGGCGGTATGGATTTTGGCCCCGTGCATTGCATTGATCCCTGCCGCGCAGGCGCGCGAGAAGTTGATTTCGATGCTTGTTGGCTGCATTGCATTGAGCCCGCCCCCACCGGCTGGGGAAGATTTGGACGTCGGAAGTGAG
The DNA here is from genome assembly GCA_020201235.1 of Lysobacteraceae bacterium. GTDB lineage: Bacteria > Pseudomonadota > Gammaproteobacteria > Xanthomonadales > Wenzhouxiangellaceae. The sequence goes on along the minus strand of JAIVHD010000228.1, from coordinate 3,475 downwards.
CACCTTACCGAACCGGCACGTAGCGCGGCACATCGCCATGACTGAGCACGATCTGCCAAAGGTTCAGGCCGCGTGCCCGGAAGGCCCCGGCACAACTGTTGAGGTAGTAGCGCCACATCCGGTAGAAGCGGTCGTCCAGCCCTTCGCGCGACTTGAGCTCCGGCCACGCGGCCCGGAAGTTGGCCTCCCAGGCCATCAGCGTACGGTCGTAATCCGGGCCAAAGTTGTGCCAGTCTTCAAGTACAAACAGGTCTTGCTTGGCCCGCGTCAGCTGCGCCTCGGACGGAATGCAGCCGCCCGGGAAGATGTATTTCGTGATCCAGCGATCGGCCGTCGCGCGGCTCGTGTTTCCGCCAATGGTATGGACCAGCGCTAATCCTCCGGGCTTGAGCCGGGCTTTTGCGAGCTTGAAGAAGCCAGGGTAGTTTTTTGGCCCAACATGCTCCATCAGGCCGACGCTCACGACCCGATCGAACTGCTCCGATTGCCTGGCCGCCTCACGATAGTCCTGCTGCCGAATCTCGACCGGCAGGCCCTGGCAACGCAGGCGTGCGTACTCGACCTGCCGGGCACTGATGTTGTAGCTGACCATCTCGCACTGGTGCTCAGCGGCGAGGTAACGCGCCAATTCACCGAAGCCGCCACCGAGTTCGAGCACGCGCATGCCGGGCTCCAGGTGCAGTTTGCGCGCAATCAGCGCCAGCTTGGCGCGCTGAGCGTCGTCGAGCGTGGACCCAGACCCTTCGGCACCATAATAGGCGCAGGTATACTGCATCGTCGGACCCAGCATGGTCTTGTAAAGCCGGACCGGCAGATCATAGTGTTTTTGCGCGACTTGCCGCGAGCGGTGCCGGCTTTGCAGGTTGCCAAGACGGCTCAGCAGCATCAGGCCGAGCGTCGACGGCTTGCGAAGTGACCGATCCACTTTAAGTCGAAGCACGCGCGCGAAGAACTCATCGAGCCGCTCAACCTCCCACCAGCCGTCCATGTAGGCTTCGCCGGCACCCAGCGTGCCCTCGGCCAAGATCCGTTGATACAGGTTCTCATCATGGACCTGGATATCCCACGGGCGATTACCGCCGATCTCGACGTCGGCGGCACTCAACATGGATGCCACTTTCTGCGTTACTGACACGATTGTGCTCCCTGTAGATGTCAGATGGCCATCGGCCGGAATACGGCTCGCCGCACGACCTTCTTGGTCACCCGGTGCCAGGAAATTCCTGAATACCCTTGCGCGGGCGAAGCCGATTGATGTCAGGAGTTCTAGTGTACCCGATTGGCAAAACCCGGCTTATTCCGCCGGGCTCAATCCGACGGGCTCCTGGCAGACAGCGAAGGCGGCGCGTATCCAATACCATAGAGTCCTCTTCGACGGTCTTGCGACGGAATGCCGACAACCCTTCAGCGGTTCGAAAGGACCGTCCAATGAGTCGATGGCGCTGGCTCAAATGCGTGCTCCGCCCGGTCTACAGGACCGTACTGACCCCGCGCTGGCAGGAGATGCTCGGTCAATACCGCAGCGGGCAGGTCAGCGAGCGCGATATCGAGCTGTTTGCACACCTCGAAGGCGTTAACGGCCTGGTGATCGATGCCGGCGCCAACCGTGGCCAGTTCGCGTTGTCGCTGCTCTCGGTCAACCGCAGCCTGAACATTCTCGGCTTCGAGCCGAATGCGGGCCTGCGCTGGGCGTTGCTGATGGTCGCGTTGCTTGGCCGCGGCCGATTCCGGTTTCGACTGCGCGGATTGAGCGATCGAAAGCAGCGTCTACAGTTGCATGTGCCGGTCACCAAAAGCTTCGATCTGAGCAGCAACGCCTCGCTCGATCCGGACGAATTCGACAAGGACTACGTCCAGACCCGGCTGACCGGGTATTCACACCGTTCGGGTGGACGCTATCGCTTTGGCCGTCGGCGCGTGCGACTGATCCGACTCGACGCGCTCGGCCTGTCACCGCTCGCGATCAAAATCGATGTCGAAGGCTGGGAGCTCCAGGCGCTCAAGGGCATGCGCGAAACAATCGAGCGTTGCCACCCACTGCTGATGATTGAGCTTAACAACCAGCACCGCTTTCTACCGTGGCTGCAGGATCTGGGCTACCGCTTCTACCGTTATGACCCCGAGGCCCGCACGTTATCACCAGCCGATTGCATGGAAGGCATGCTGAACGTATTTGCTCTGCACCCGCATATGCCGGCCACGGTCTCGGTCCCGATAGCCCGTCATATTTGTCGCAGCGGACCTTCCGGCACCAAATCGTGAACCCGCCTTGTCATTACCCCGCTGGCGGCTGCACCCGATTGCGACGCAATTGTTACACTTGAAACCTGCTGGGGCTTCAGCATGCTCCGCGTCTGAGGCATTTGGCTCGGTCACGAAACGCCCCAGCCACAGCACCTGGCGGCCCCTCGTTGCGGATGGGTGGTGGAAACGGCGGGTTGAAAACAATCCCGCTAAATCCCGCTCCGCGACCCACCGGACAGGACGGGGTTATTGCAGCGGCAAGTTGGAGCCCGATGGCATCAGGAGAGCACAATGGGTTTGTTGATCGACGGTAAATGGCACGACCAGTGGTACGACACCAAGTCCACCGGCGGACGATTCAAGCGCTCCAAATCGGCGTTTCGCAACTGGATCACGCGCGACGGTTCGGTCGGCCTGTCCGGCCAAGCCGGCTTCAAAGCCGAGGCCGGGCGTTATCATCTATACGTGGCCTATGCCTGCCCGTGGGCTCACCGTGCGCTGATTTTTCGCAAGCTCAAGGGGCTGGAGCGCATGCTGCCGATTTCGGTGGTCAACCCGCTAATGAAGCAAAACGGCTGGACCTTCGAGCCCGGCTACAAGGTCGTGCCCGACCCCATCCACAACGCCACCTACATGCACCAGGTCTATACCGCTGCCGACCCCGGCTACACCGGACGCGTGACCGTGCCGGTGATCTGGGACAAGAAAAACGGTACCATCGTCAACAACGAATCGTCTGAAATCATCCGCATGCTGAATACCGCGTTCGACGGCATTGGTGCCCGACCCGGCGACTACTACCCCGAGGACCTGCGCGAAAGAATCGACGAGATCAACGAGATCGTCTATCACAATGTCAACAATGGCGTATACAAGTCGGGCTTTGCGACCACCCAGGACGCCTACGAGGAGGCGGTCATTCCGCTATTCGAAACACTGGACCGACTGGAAGACGTACTGTCGGAAAACCGCTACCTGTGCGGCACACGCCTGACCGAAGCCGACTGGCGCCTGTTCACGACTCTGATCCGCTTCGACGCCGTCTACGTCGGCCATTTCAAATGCAATATCCGCCGTATCGACGACTATCCCAATCTTTCGAATTACCTGCGCGAACTGTTTCAACATCCCGGCATCGCCGAAACCATCGACCTTGAGGCCATCAAACTGCATTACTATGCCAGCCATGAAACGGTCAACCCGAGCGGGGTCATTCCGATCGGTCCAACAC
>JAIVHD010000123.1 GCA_020201235.1 Lysobacteraceae bacterium | reverse complement strand
ATAAACAAGGGGAGCCACTGTGCCGGCGCGACTCGGCGTTGCATTTCTTGGCAAGGGAGCGGCCATTCCCTGCGAAACGCGCCTTGATTCGCACCGGCACAGTGGCTCTGAGTGTTACCTAATGAACCGCATGGCCCACTAGCAACGCGAGCACTGGCCGCGCGACGTGATGCACGACGGCGGCGATCCCGGTCAGCGTAGCGGTTCCGGCCCGAAATTTTTATGCAACGTTGGGGTCAACTCAAACCGATTCAGTGATCGATGCGCATGGCCGGGTCGACCAGTTGCAGGCGGCGGAAGGCGACCCCGGCCTGGGTTCGGTTTCGAACTTCAAGTTTTCCGAAGATTTCACTCATGTGGGCCTTGACGGTGCGCTCCTGGATGCCGAGCCGGTCGGCAATCTGCTTGTTGAGTTTGCCATCGGCCACCATTTCCAGCACGCGAAACTGTTGCGGCGTCAGCCTGGCAATGCGTGTGGCCAGTGCCGTATCGTCGTTGCGGTCCATAGCGATCACACTGCGCTGCAAGTGCGTCGGCACCCAGGTTCGACAGTTAAGCACAGCTTCCAGCGCTTCGGCCAGAAGATCGAGCTTCGAGTTTTTGGGGATGAAGCCGGCAGCGCCAAAATCGAGGGCGCGGCGGATGACCCCCGGGTCGTCGTTGGCCGATACCACGACCACGGCAACGCCGGGGAACTCGCAGCGGATTCCGGCCAGGCCGGCCAGCCCGTTGCTTCCGGGCATGTGCAGGTCGAGCAGCAGTAAATCAAAGTCGGGGCCGTCCGCCAGCAGAGCGCGGGTCTGGTCCAGATCCTCGGCTTCGTACAGATCAAGCGAGCGCACGCAGGCCCCGAGCGCCTGCTTGAGCGCAGTCCTGAACAATGGATGGTCATCGGCGATCAATACTCGCGTCATCGAACCCGCACCGCTTGGCGATGCCGCTCATGGTACGACGAAGCCGGCGAACTTGTCATCCCGCCTGATTCACCACCCCTCCGTCACGAAGTGCCGCCAGGTGCCGTCGGCTGGGGTGTTTTGCGACCGCACGCAGCGCAGGCGTATTCTCCTGTCCGGTGAGGATGCGTGACCGCGCGAAACGCCGCAGACGCCGGGCATGTAGAAGTCACAAAAGGTGGGATGGTCAATAAGACGGGGTCATGGCTCGACCGGTCGCTGCAGCACGCGAGGCGTCGTCGGCCTGTACCAAAGTCCACAGCGGCGGTCGGCCAACAATGCTAACGTTTATGATCCTCTATCTGGAATACCGCCGTGCGACACTCTGGCTTTAATGCTTCGCGATCGATCCGGTCGGGCGCATGCGCGCTTTTCACCGGCCTCATTCAACACGCTTGGATCGCGAGGAGCCGTCGGATCCTGTGGCCGCGGGGCTCCGCGACCGGGCGCATCGCAGGCGCGCCCGCCTGTCCGGTGAGGGTGCGCCTGGCTTTGAAAGGCCGCAGACGCGGGCCTGACAATACCGCAGCAGGAGGAATGGTGAATCCGGCGGGTTTACTGCTGGTTGCCGCAAGCCTGCTCGGGGCTTGCGCAAACCCAATGCCCGAACACGGCACAACAATCACGACGGAAATGATCGCCATGACGGAATTTTCCAGCATCCGCGAAACAGCGCATCGCAACGACGACGACCTACTCAGCGCCGGGCTTGGTCTGCGCGGTCTGCGCGGTCTGCGCGGACCCGCGCCGCGCCTGAGCGATACCGACATGAGCGACGCGTTGCTGCTTCGGCGACTGGCCATCCACAGCAACTGGAAGGGTCTGGTCGACTTGACCGCGACCGGCGGGTTCGCGGCCGACGACCAACTAGCCGATGCGCCGGGGCGCGAATTCCAGGCGTTTGCAACGCTTGACGGCAGGCGTCAGCCGGTGCGCATGCTGGTGCAACTGCCCGATTCGTTCGACCCGGAAAATCCGTGTCTGCTGGTCGCGCCGGTTTCGGGCTCGCGCGGTATTTACGGAGCGCTGCCGGTGGCCGCGCCGTGGGGCTTGCCGCGCGGTTGCGCGATTGCCTATACCGACAAGGGTGCCGGCACCGATTTTTTCGATCATGCAAGCGACAGTGGCCTGGCGCTCGACGGCACGCGGGCCCGCCGCGGAGCGCAACGGCTCGGTTTCGAGCCCGTCCCGGCAGCGGGCCCGCTGGTCTCGATTCCTCACGCCCATTCGGGCGATAACCCGGAAGCCGACTGGGGCCTGCACACCATCGAGGCGGCGCGCTTTGGCCTGATGGTGCTCGATCGCGCCTTTCCACAGCACGCACCGTTTTCACCGCAACGTGTCCGGGTCATCGCGGTGGCCATCTCCAACGGCGGCGGCGCGGTGTTGCGCGCGCTGGAACAGGCCGACACCGGCCTGTTCGATGCTGCGGTCGTCGCCGCGCCCAATATCACCGTGCCCGGCCAGCGCCCGCTGTTCGATTACGCCAGCGAAGCCGCGCTCTTTCAGCCTTGTTTGCTGGCCGATGCCGAGTGGCTGATGAAGCGCCCGTTCGGCAATCCGGCGCTGGTGCCGCTGGGCCGCCAGCGCTGCTCAACGCTGGTCGAGGCCGGACTGCTTGAACAAGCCGAACCCGCGGCCGCCCGCGATGTGCTCGAGGCCGGCGGATTCGATGCCGATGCACTGGAGCAGTCTGCCGTCAACATCAGCCTGGACGTTTGGCGCTCGGTCACTGCGATGTATGCCGCAGCCTATTTGCGCACGCCGGTCAGTGCAATGCCGTGCGACTTCGGGGTTGCCGCGTTGGATGATGCCGGCCAGCCCGCAGTTGCCGGCGCAAGCCGGGCCCGGATGTGGTGGGCGACGTCCAGCGGCGTCGTACCCGGCGGCGGGCTCGGCTGGATCGATCCGCGTTCGGCCGCCAGGCCCGCCGACCCCGCGTTTCCGGGCCTGCTCTGCCTGCGCGAGTTGTGGACCGGGCGCCACGCACAGGCCGAGTCACTGAGAACGGCCGTCGAATCAACGCTGGCCACGGCTCGACTGCCCGATATTCCGGTATTGGTCATTCACGGCCGCCAGGACGGCCTGATTCCGGCCGCATTCTCATCGCGCCCCTATGTCGCTGCCGCGCGCGCCCACGGCAGCCGCCGGATCGCGCTTTGGGAAGTCAACGGCGCCCAGCATTTCGACGTCATCGTGCCGGTCCCCGGCCTGTCCGACCGCTACCGACCGCTGCTGCCGATCCTGTGGCAGGGCCTCGACCGGACAATCGAGGCGCTGGACGGCCGCGCATCGCTCGGCCGCGATCGCGTCATTGAGGCCATCGATCCGCGCTAGGACTGCCCTTTACCCACAAACCTGCATCGCGTCAAAGTTGTCCTCTTGTTGCATTGATTCAATCCTCCAGGCCGTAAAGCTCGACGACTTCGCACATGGCTGCCAGTTTCATGTGGCCATACCA
>JAIVHD010000348.1 GCA_020201235.1 Lysobacteraceae bacterium | reverse complement strand
GTCAATGGACGCGCTGGAACTGATCTGCGGTCTGGTCGTGACCACCATGATGAACGCCGCCATCGACATCCTCGACCTGCCCGCCGGCCAGACCCAGGCCGAAAAGGAATTGACCGAAAACTTCATCATGCAACTACGCCTGATCTTTCTCGGAGCGCGCAGCTGGCGCACGACGCCTCAATGACGTCGGGCTGGCACCAAAATTCGGTTGCAGCGCAACCAGATTTTTCGATCTTTTGAGGCCGAAGGTGGACCGACTACGCGAAAAAGAGCGCAGAATCTAAGCCAAGACTGCTTTTCCGTATTCGACCAGCGCTAAATTCGAAAGCCTCTCAGCCCGGCTTATTCACCATCCGGTCGTCGCGAGGCGGTTCCAGGTCCTGTGGCTGCGGCGTTTTACGACCGAGCGCACCGGAGGCGTACTTGCCTGTCCGGTGAGGATGCGCGACCGCGCAAAACGCCGCAGACGCGGGGCCTGGGGCCGCCGCAGTAGATCGGGTGGTGAATAAGCCGGGCTTAGGACTCATACCCGCGGCCTGCCGGTCCGGCCGGACGTCACGGAAACCCATAAAACATTAAGGAACAGAACATGAATTTGAATGGAAAGATTTGCGTCATCACCGGTGGTGCCAGCGGCATCGGGCTTGAAATCGCGCGGGTTTTCGCCGAAGCCGGCGGCATCGTCGCCATTGCCGATCTCAATTCGGATGGGGCGCAGGAGGCAGCGCGCAACCTCGGTGACGAGCATCTCGGCATTGCAATGGATGTGACCGATGAAGCGACGGTGCAGCGCGGCGTAGAGCAGGTGATCGCGGCGCACGGCCGGGTCGATGTGCTGGTCTCCAACGCTGGCATTCAGATGGTCAAGCGGGTCGAGGAGTTCAGCTACGACGAATGGCGCAAGGTGGTGTCGATTCACCTCGACGGTGCCTTCCTGACCTCGCGCGCAGTGCTGCCGGGCATGTACCAACGCGGCTCGGGCACCATTCTGTACATGGGTTCGGTGCATTCACAAGAGGCCTCGGCGCTCAAGGCGCCGTATGTCTCGGCCAAGCACGCACTCATGGGTCTTGCGCGCACCATCGCCAAGGAGGGTGGCCCGAAAGGCGTGCGCACCAACGTGATTTGCCCGGGCTTCGTCAAGACCCCGCTGGTGGAAAAGCAGATCCCCGAACAGGCCAGAGATCTCGGGATCTCCGAACAGGAGGTTGTGAGCAAGGTGATGCTGGGCGAGACCGTGGACAATGAATTCACCACGGTGGACGATATCGCTCGCACCGCACTGTTCCTCGCGAGTTTCCCCACCAACGCGCTGACCGGCCAAAGCATCGTGGTCAGCCACGGCTGGCGCATGGATTGATCGGCTGGCTTGGTCCAATGGCAGCCAAACATGTCGATAGCGCCGTGATCGGTGCGACCCCGGCATCTGAACAATCATCAGCCCGAGTCTCCAAATGACCCCAGACGACATCCTGTCCCTTGCCGGTATGCCGCCAGCAAACCCCAGCTTTCCCAGCGGTCCCTACCGCTTCGTCGGTCGCCAATACTTCAATGTGATCTACGAAACCGACGCCGATGCGATCCGCGCCATGCTTCCGGAGCCACTGGAGCCCGACGGCTCGGGCACCGTGGTCTATGAATGGATCGACATGCCCGATAGCTCGGGTTTTGGTGCCTATCAGGAATCGGGCATCGTCATTCCCTGTCTGCTCGACGGCGCTCCGGTCAACTACACCGCGATGATGTTTCTCAATGACGAGCCGCCGATCACGGCCGGTCGCGAAATCTGGGGCTTTCCGAAGCGCTGGGGCGAGCCGGACCTGCGCGTGGTCCGCGACACGCTAACCGGCACGCTGTCGTATGCCGGCCAGCGGGTCGCCATGGGCACAATGGTCTACAAGCATGAAACGCTGTGCGACGATCCGGCCGACTGTGCGGCGCGGCTTGCCAGGACCAGCGTAAACCTCAAGCTGATCCCCTGCGTCACCGGCAAGCCCCGGATCGCCGAGCTGGTGGCCTTCGAGATGACCGACATCACAGTCAAGGGGTTCTGGCGCGGTCGTGCGCGCCTGCACCTGGTGCCGCATGTCAATGCGCCAGTGGCCGATCTTCCCGTGCGCCGCGTCATCGAGGGGCAACACATCATCGCCGACCTGTCTCTGCCCTACGGCCGTGTGGTTCACGATTACCTGGCCCCTTCACAACCCAAACGAGGCAGCATCAAATGACCAAGGCCAAACCCGTTAAAAAACCCAGCGCCAAACCCGTGAACATCGCGCTGCAAGGCGGCGGCGCGCATGGCGCCTTTACCTGGGGTGTGCTCGATTACCTTCTCGAAGACGGCAGACTCCAGATCGCCGGCGTGTCGGGTACCTCGGCAGGCGCGATGAATGCCGTCGCATTGGCCGACGGATTCACCCGCGGCGGCCCTGAGGGCGCGCGTTCAGCACTCGAGCATTTCTGGCGCTGCATGAGCGAGGGCGCGAAAAACAGCCCACTGCGGCGCATGCCGATCGATGTGCTGATGGGCAACTGGGGGCTGGAGAACAACCCCGTCTATCACGCCATGGACGCGCTCTCGCGCATGGTCTCGCCTTACCAGCTCAACCCGATGAATATCAATCCGCTGCGCGATCTGGTCAAAGACAGCATCGATTTCGACATGGTGCGCAAATGCGAGGCCTTCGAACTGTTTATTTCGGCGACCAATGTTGAAACCGGAAAAGTCAAGATCTTTCCCCGCGAAGAACTCACGGTAGATATGGTAATGGCCTCGGCCTGCCTGCCGCAGCTCTATCAAGCGGTGGAGATCGATGGCGTGCCCTATTGGGACGGCGGATACATGGGCAATCCGTCGTTGTTTCCGTTTCACGGCAAGACCGGAACAGACGACACTGTGATCGTGCAGATTAATCCGATCGAACGCCGGGGAATACCGCGTACGGCCATGGAAATCCAGAACCGGGTCAACGAAATCAGCTTCAACGGCAGCCTGCTCAAGGAACTTCGCGCGATCGATTTTGTGGACCGCCTCATTTGCGACGGCAAGCTGTCGCGCGAAGATTACCGGCAGGTGCGCGTGCATCTGATCGAGAACCAGCAGGAATTGAAACGCCTCGGTGCTTCGTCCAAGATGAATACCGAATGGGCGTTTCTGACCACGCTGCGCGACCTGGGTCGTGAAACCACCGCTGCCTGGCTTGAACAGACATTGCCGTCCATCGGCCAATGCAGCACGGTCAATCTGAGCGAGATGTTTAGCTGTAGATCGTCGCCGGGCCGGACGGCGTCCAGATGTCGTAACACTCGGCGTGGCGGCCGAATCGATCGCTGAGCGCGCGCACGCGGCCGTTGGCATCGATCCAGCCGGCCGAGCCGCGGTTGACGGCGCGCAGGATCGGCAGACCGAATTCGGCCGCACGCAACTGGGCCAGGGCAAGATCCCAGTGATCGATGGGGTGGCGGCTGAAAGGGGTAAAGCTGGCCATGTGGGCGACGTGTAGGGGAACGGTGCCCAGACCAGGCACATGAAGCTGGCCAGCAGCGCGGCGCGCAGCAGAGCCCAGACCGGGGCCGGCAAGATCCAGCGGCGGCGCAGGATTCCGTCCAGTGGCGCATAGAGGGCAAACGGCAGTGCGTAGCAGAAGAATAAGCCCAGCGTGGTCAGATGCAGCGCCCAGCCCTGGGTGCCGCCGGCGGCCACCGCTGCGGCAAAGGTTGGCCAGTGCAGCGGGATGATATAGACCAAGCCCATGACCAGCCCGGACACGAAGGCCGTAGTGGGCCGCAGATCGCGACTCAACACCGCCAGCCAGGGCGCGAATGCAACAAACGCCAGCGGCGTGAGTCCGCCGCCAACCGGTGCCGCAAGATTGATCAGAGCGCTCGAAAGCGCTATTGCGGCGATATGCCATAGCACGCCGCGCGATCGCCGCGAAATCAATCTCTACGCTGCCGAACCACGCTGTGCTGCAAAGTCGAAGCGGCTGTCGCCGCCTGTGGCTCGAAGTCGGACGCGAAAATCTGCCCGTCCGCGCAGGCGATGATCTTGACCGAGCCGCCACATTCTGGGCAAGTCTCGACGTCGATCTGGAACACGCGCTTGAGCCTTTGCGCCCAACGCATTGGGGCTTGTTGTTCAGCCGGCGTGTGATTTTTTTCTCGCGCCGGCTTGGCGCGCTTGCCGCCTCGCCCGCGCCCGGCCGGCGTGATCCGTGCACGATACGGGCTGTTGGACGCAAATACTCCGTAGAAGCGGGTGGTGGGCTAAGGTGATGGAATGGCCGACCAGCTCGGGCATCGGGTCGTCAGTGTCGATCGCTTCGCCCAGATTGAGCTGCTCGGTGTCGCGCTCCAGCAATCCTTCACGCTCCAGCAATCGCCCCACCCGGCGGGCAATCGTGTGGGCCAGTTGCGCGAGTTGGGCCGACGTAGGCGCGCGTAGCCACTGAAACCGAGGTCGGGTGCCGTCGGGCGCCCGTTCATAGACGCCGTCGAGAAATAGCATGTGGAAGTGGACGTTCAGGTTCAGTGCCGAGCCGAAGCGCTGGATCAGTGTGACCGCACCGGTGCGGGCGGACTGTTGCCTGTAGCCGGCCTGCTTGATCAGGTGTGCGGCGATGACGCGGTAGACGATGCCGAGCACGCGGCTGATGAGCGTCGGGTTTGTAGCCAACAGAAACCGCAGTGGAAACGGCAGACTCAGCACCCATTGCCGGATCGGCCGCTCGGGCAACACCTGGTCGACCAGCCAGGCCGCGCCGTCGACCATGCGCCGCGCCCCGCAGCTGGGGCAGAAACCACGGCGTTTGCAGCTGAACGCCAGCAGGTGCTCGGCGTGGCAGGTGTCGCATCGAAGGCGCAGGAACCCGTACTCCAGTCGACCGCACTGCAGGTAGCCGTCAAACGGCTAAGGGCAGTATCACCCATGTTTGCTATCGAACAGACCGATGGGTGACATGGTTATAGCTTTCTGGTACGTATAAGCGCTTTTTCAAGCGTGAGATGTCACAGGAGAGTTCAATGCATCCCTACAGAAATTTTATCTTGATGATCGCCGTGTCTGCGACGCTGATGTTTGGTCTGATGTACTCGACCACCTATCAGCTTGGCCATGTGTGGTTCAGTGAAACCCGCTTGTTCATGACCTTTATCATGGCGGGGATCATGGCTTTGGTCATGCTCCTGTTCATGCTCGATATGTACAAGAGTAAGCGGGCCAATGTAGCTATTGTTATTGGGGCGGTTGCGCTCATGAGCCTGGGCCTGGGTCTGGCCCGAAGCCAGATAACCG
>JAIVHD010000122.1 GCA_020201235.1 Lysobacteraceae bacterium | reverse complement strand
CTTTCCTGCCGACCGCGTGTGCTGATCGCCGACGAGCCGACCACCGCCCTCGACGTCACCACCCAGGCCCAGGTGCTGGAGCAGATTGTTGACTTGCAACGGCAACTGGGCATGGCCGTCATCCTGATCACGCACGACTTGGGTGTGGTCGCCGAGACCTGCGACCAGGCCCTGGTGATGTACTGCGGCCGGGCGGTCGAGCAGGCACCGATCCGGACGCTGTTTGCCACGCCGCGGCACCGCTATACCGAGGGTCTGATCAAGGCCATTCCACGAATTCGGCCCGAGCGGCTCGATCGCCTGCCGGTCATCCCCGGCAGCGTGCCCGATCTTGCCCGGCTGCCGCCCGGCTGCCGCTTCGCCGAACGCTGCGATTACGCCAGTCAAGGCTGCCACGACAACGATCCCGAACCGCGTTTGCTGGACCGGTCGAGGGTGGCCTGCTTCCACCCGGCCAATGACGATCAGCGCGCAGATTCCGGTGAGGCCAGCGAATGAGCGGCGCGTTGCTGAGGGTCGAAAATCTGAGCAAGCACTTCGTCATGCGCGGCGGTCTTTTTCGGCGCTCGGCGTCGGTGTTGCCAGCCGTCGAGAATGTCAGCTTCGAGTTGCACAGCGGCCGTACGTTTGGCCTGGTCGGTGAATCGGGTTGTGGCAAATCGACGCTGGGCCGGGCCATCCTGCGCTTGCACGAGCCGACCTCGGGCCGCGTGCTGCTCGACGGCACCGACATTACGGCACTCAACGCGCGCCAGCTCAAGCGCCGGCGCAAGGACATGCAAATCATCTTTCAGGACCCGTATGCCTCGCTGTCACCGCGTCGCACGATCGGTCAGATCCTGCGCGAGCCGCTCGACCTGCACCGCATCGGGCCGACCAGCGCGCGCGAAGCCCGGGTGGTCGAGCTGCTCGAACGCGTCGGTCTTGGCCGCGATGCCCGGGCGCGCTATCCGCACGAGTTCTCGGGCGGTCAGCGGCAACGCATCGGTATTGCACGCGCGCTGGCGGTCGAGCCGCGCCTAATCATTGCCGATGAGGCGGTTTCGGCGCTGGATGTCTCGGTCCAGTCGCAAGTCCTGAATCTGCTTTCTGACCTGCAAAAGGAATTTGGCGTGGCGTTCGTGTTTATCTCTCACGATCTGGCCGTGGTCCAGCACGTCAGCCATCAAGTCGGCGTCATGTACCTGGGCGAGCTGGTTGAGGTCGCGCCGGTGGAGCGCATTTATGCACGCCCCGCACATCCGTATACGCAGGCGCTGCTCGACGCCGTGCCGGCGCCGGACCCGACCCGGCGAACCGGTCGCGTGGCTGTGCGCGGCGACGTGCCCTCGCCGCTGAGCCCGCCGTCGGGCTGTCCGTTCCATACTCGCTGCCCGCAGGTCATGCCGGTTTGCCGCGAGCGCGTACCGCGCAGCATGATCCTGAACGATCCGCAATCGGATTCGCAGGCCGTGCATCGGGTACGCTGTCACCTGCACGATCCGGAAATAATCAAGACATGAAATCGATGATCAGGATTTTGACCGTGCTGGCGCTGCTTGCCGGTCTGACCAGCGCCTGTTCGACCAGCCCGATGCAGATCCGGTCCGAACAACCGACACTGGAGTGCACGCGGGCGCGAGCGCATCACGCTGCACGCACCGGCAAGCCGAGACGGTGCCGCCCGCCTGTCCGAACTTGCCGGAAGCCTTGCCTACCAGCTCGAGAGCACACTGGTGCTGCAAGGACAGCGCAACGCAAAAAGCCAGAAATCCGATTATCTGCATCCGGTCCCCGGCCAGCCCGATCGCTTTCGATAGACGATTCGCGGTCCCCGGCCTGCCGCCCCGGCAGCAGACAGGGTGCACAGGCCCGACAATTTGTTTATGCTATCGTCCAACACGGCTTTAACCTGACCGATTCACGCTCGATTGCGGGTTGATGATCGCCGGGTTAAAGATTCGCAATGCCAATGGTCGCGACAATCACCACGCGTGTCGTTCCGGGCATTTTTGATACCGCGAAACCAGCAGCCTCAGGAAATTGAACATGACCATGCGAATCGTACTCGACCTGTCCGAAAATGACCTGCACCATTTTCGGGGCCTGGCCAAAAAGGCCATGGAAACCGCGCAAAATTTATCGCCCGACGAGATCGTGACCGGTGCCAAAAAACTGCTCAAGGAAGTGACCGATAGCGAAGCCTCGGATTTCATCCGCGAACGCCTCGAACAGATCCGCATTTTGATCAACATGATTGCCGACGAAGGCTGGGGCATGCAGGACGTCGGACGCCGGCGCGTGCTGGCCGCGCTTGCCTACTTCAACCAGCCCGAAGATCTGATCCCCGATCACCTGCCCGGCATCGGCTTTCTCGATGACGCCATCATGATCGAGCTTTTGTGTCGCGAACTCAAGCCGGAGATGGACGCCTACCAGGATTTCGTCAACTACCGCGCCACCGAAGCCCGGCGTCTGGGCAAGAGCGAGCCCGAACTCAATCGCGGCGACTATCTTGAAGCGCGCGAGAAGGCGCTGCTTTCGCGCATGCGCCGCCGCCGTCGGCGTGGTGGCGGGACCGGCAGCGTAAAGTCGCCGTTCTCACTGTTCTAGCAGCCTGTCAGACTTGACCGATCGCTGCTGAGGGAAAATCCGGTTGGAGACTTTTCAATCGTTTGAGGCCAATTGTGGGCCTATTTAATGTAGGCCCGGCTACAGACTTCGCGCCGACGCCTTGGCACACGCGCCGAGAGACAAGTTGAATGAGGCAAGGCGGGTTAACCTCATCGGTACTGGCTTGAATCGCGCAAATCGGCCGTCAGGTCGAACCGTCTGTCGCTTGGTTCGTTTCTCGCCGGGCCCGTTCGACTGGCAGCTGCATTTCGACATGCGGGATGCCGTCTTCCAGGTAGGGTTGCGAATCGATTTCAAAACCCAGCCGGCGATAGAACTCTTGCAGGTAGCGCTGCGCCGAGATCCGCACGTCATGCCCCGGAAAGGCCTCGGCGGCTGCAGCGATGGCCCTGTGCATTAGTTCGATGCCCAGGCCGGAACGGCGGCGGGGGAATACCGTCAGAACCCGGCCGATCGACGGCTGTTCGAAGCGGGTTTCGGGCGGTAAAATCCGTGCATAGGCTGCCAGCTCGCCGCGTGAAGTCCAGGCCGACAGGTGACGGGCGATCGAATCCAGTCCATCCAGATCCTGATATGGGCAATTCTGCTCGACCACGAACACTTCCAATCGCGCGGCAAGGATGGCGTATAACTGGCGCGAGGGCAGTTCATCGAAGCGCCGCAGCCGCCAGTCCAGCCGCTCCGGCTTTTGCAGGCCGCGCTTTTGCCCGTCGTTGCCGCCGCAGGGTTTATCATTCAGCCGTTGATTCATCTTTTCCGGATACTCCCATGAGCCGTTGGCCCAATCATATCCGCCTTGTTGCCGGATTTGAGATTCGCCCACCGTCGACACAGGCGCGCTATGTCTTCGAGCGCGATCAGGCCGAGCGACTCGGGGGCCTGATTGCTGATGATCTTGCCGCATGTGTTGCCGATGTCCGCGCGGGCCACCTGGTCATCGGGCCGGCTCTGCTGGAACCCGGTCAGGTGCTCAGCCCCGGCCATGCGCCGTGGACGGCGATGCGCGAAATTGCCCGCCTGGACGGCCCGCTGGAGCCAGGAGTGACGTCGATCGGCAGCCGCCAGGGCCGTTTGTCGCACGCCGTACTGGAGCCCTGCCGCGAGCCTCCACAAGGCCTGTTCGTTTGCCTGCCGCTGCTTGTGGCGGTGGAGGCCGCTCGCTTCGAAACGCTCGCCACGCAGCTCGAACAGGTCTTATTTGAGCGCGGCGGCCTCCAGCCGCCGGCGATGGGCACTCTCGCCGATGCGACCGGCCTGGACCCGGTGCATGGCCAGTTGATGACGCAGGCCGATCTGATGGCACTGGTCAAGATGCAGCTCGCCGGTGCCGGACTTGATCCTTTCTGGCCGCCCGTCGAACACGCTCTGCTGGCTCCCGATCAAGCGGCCAGTCTGGAGCTTCCGGCCGGCCTGAAGGCCCTCTGGAACATCAAGGCAGGTGGCTGGGAACTGGAGTTTGCGATCCCGCAGGAGTTCGGCAGCGCATCGGATGCCTGGGCACTGTGGCTGCGATCGTGGCGCCAGACGATTGCGCTGCTCGAAACGCATCTCGTGCCGTGGCGCGCGCTGACCGATGAGCCTGTCGCCACAGTCGACGACGCCAACCAGTGGGTGCGCGCGGCAAACGGGCCGGCCGACGGGCCCAACCGCGCCTGGATACGCCAGCATCCCGAGGTCGGCCTGATCGGCTATTCGAGCATAATCGACGGCCAGCGGGCCGACTATTTTCCACTCCATGCCGAGGCCATCGGTGCTTTGAAAGCACGGTTCGCCGAATGTGGCATCGATCAAATTAAGCAGCATGAAAGCGCGCCTGGCGAGAGCCTGGCGAGCGCCCACCGCCCGAACCCCGGGCAGCCCTGAAACCGGAACCGACATGACCGATTACGATCGCAACCCGATGGCCTACGTTGCCGACTCGCCAATCCACGGCAAGGGCCTTTTCGCGCGCCAGCCGATTGCCAAAAACGAATACATCGGAACCTATACCGGACCGCCCGCCAGCAAAGACGGAATGCACGTGCTTTGGCTGTGGGACGAACAGCAGCAGCGCTGGGAGGGCATTAACGGCCAGAACGAAATGCGCTTCCTGAACCATTCCTCGCGGCCCAATGCCGATTGGTGGGGCGACGAGCTCTACGCCATCCGCAAAATCGCGCGCGACCAGGAAATCACCTTCCATTACGGCGAGGATTGGGGCTCACCCGCCGAGGACGTGGTCCACGATGTCCCGAACTTGAGTGATCCGCACAAGCGCGTCATCGCCGGCACCTTCGATGGTGTGCGCGTGATTAACCTGTACGTCGTCAACGGCAAGGCGGTCGGCGACCCGAAATACATCTGGAAGCTCGAATGGCTGGAGGCGATTACGCGCTGGATCGCCGATGAAATGCACCGGCACGAAAAGCTGGCCGTGATCGGCGATTTCAACATCGCGCCCGAAGACCGTGATGTGCACGACCCCGAGGCCTGGCACGAAAAAATTCTGTGCTCCACGCCCGAACGCGAAGCCTTGGGCAAGATCTTGGCGCTGGGCCTTGCCGACAGTTACCGGCTGTTCGAACAGCCCGAGCGTGAATTCTCCTGGTACGACTACCGACAGATGGCTTTCCGCCGCAAGCGCGGCCTGCGAATCGACCTGTTGCTGTGCACGGAGGCGCTACGAAAAAACTGTATCGCCAGCACCATCGACCTTGAACCACGCGCTAACGAACGGCCGTCGGACCATGCGCCGGTGACCGCCGAATTCGGCAGTGGGGGATAATCATCAGCGGTTTAGGCCACCGGGCCGCCCGCAGGCTCAAGACATCGCAGGTCGGCATCGCCAGCCGTTATTACTTTTTATCTGGCCGTTCGAAGTCTGCTGTCGGGCAATTCAGGCAAACCCGGACGGGCTCCATTGGTCCATCATCTTTCGATGGGCGGCATCCAGCCGTTCGGCCATCAGGCCCGAAAAGCGCTTGACCACTTCATAACCAAAGGCAGGATCGGCGTCGCAATCGGCCAGCACCGCCTTGCCGTCGAATTCAAGAACCCTGCACTCGCTGACCGCGCGCGCATTGAACGACCACTTATACGGACGAATCAGCCACGACCAGCCCAACACACGCACCGGCGACAGTTTCTGGACCTGCAGCACCGGGCCCGAAACCGCCGGAATTTCAATCGAAATTTCACCATCCAGCAGCAAATAAAAATGCGCCGCCGGATCGCCGCCGCGAAACAGGCACGTGCCCTCGTCGACCGTCATCTCGGAAGCCTGACCTGCCAGGCGATCAAGATATTCATCGCTCAGGCCACTGAAAACCGGCGCTTCGGCCAGCGACTGCTTGATCGTATGTTCGCTCACGAATTCTCTCCCGATGTCATGAGGTTTTCTGACAAACAGCATACCGCAAACAGACCCGCTCAAAGCGCTGCCGAAAGCCGAATGCTGGCCGGACCGGGCGGCCGCGAAGTACCAGCCATGCCAACAGCATCGCGGTCGTATTGGGGGTGCCGCGCGGATTCATCGAGTTCTCCTCAATCACCGGTCGGTCAAGTGTTTTTTACTGGATGATCGTCAGCAAACGGTGCGGCCGGGCGATCGGCGAAGCCGGCGGGCCGGATTTGGCCCGATACGCCGAAAATTTAATCCCGAAGGGCGTCGGCCGCAGACCCGGCTCCGCCGGTTTCGCCCCACAGCGCTTCCAGACGCGCATCACGCCCGCAGTTGAAACGGTAGAACTTATAGCGAAGCGGGTTTTTCCGGTAATAATCCTGGTGATAGTCCTCGGCCGGCCAAAAGGTGCCGGCTTGCTCAACCGGCACCACGACGGGCTGATCAAAACGCCCGGAATCGATCAGTTCCCGCTTCGACATCCGGGCCAGCCTGCGCTGATCGTCATCGTGCACGAAAATGACCGGCCGATAGCTTTCGCCGACATCGCAGAACTGACGGTTGTCGGTCAGCGGGTCGACATTCCGCCAATACACATCAAGCAGTTTCTGATAGTCGACGACCGCCGGATCGTATTCGACCTGAACGACCTCGACATGCCCGGTGCCGCCGCGAGTGACCTGGTTGTAGGTGGGTTTTTCGACGTGCCCGCCCATGTACCCCGAGGTGGTTGAAAGCACCCCGTCGAGCTTGTCATACGGGGGCTCCATGCACCAGAAGCAGCCGCCGCCAAAGGTTGCCACACGCGTTTCTGCAGCCGCCGGGGCTTCGGGCCATCGTCAAAGACATGTCCCTGGTGTCCGCCGCAGCGCGAGCAGTGGTATTCGGTGCGCGGCCAGATCAGCTTAAAGTCTTTTCTGGTTTCGATTGCGTCGTTATTGATCGGTCGCGTGAAACTGGGCCAGCCGGTACCGGAGTCGAATTTGTCGGCACTCGCAAACAAGGGCTGGTAGCAGGCCGCGCAGATGTAGGTTCCTTCGCGCTTCTCAGCATCCAGGGGGCTTGTTCCGGCGCGCTCGGTCTTTTCGCGAAACAGAATCTCGAAGCGTTCCGGCGGCAGCAGCTTTTTCCAGTCTTCGGTGCTCATTTCGACCTCGTCGTTCGATGAATTCGCGTTTTGGGCCTCAAGGCGCGGGATGATCGCGGCCCCAAGCAGACCCACTCCAATAGAGCGTATCAACAGCCTTCGTTTCATTAGGCTTCCTAAAATTCCCGTGAAGTTGGACCAGTTTCCGCTTCCTGTCGTTCAGAACCCGTGATGGCCAAAACAGTTCAGTCGAAAATCCGGGTTTACACAGAAAGTAAAATGTTATAACATTACGATTATTGGCCTCTATTGGCCTCGCCACTCATCAACCTAATCGACCCAATCAAAACAGGACGCGACGTGAACATGAAACGCACTCTGCTTGCTCATTCCATTGGCCTGGCCCTGGCCGGCACCGCTCTTTTACCGACCGCCGCTCACGCCCAGGAACCCGAAGTGGTCGAACTCGAACAGATAGAGGTGCGCGTACTGCCCCAGGGCGGGACGGCTTTGGATGCGACGCAGCCGGTACACGTGCTAACCGGCGAGCAGCTCGATGATAAAAAGGAAGCGACGCTGGGCGAGACGCTGCGCGCCGAGGCGGGTATTCACAGCACCTATTTTGGACCCGGTGCCGGACGACCGATCATTCGCGGCCTGGGTGGCTCGCGCGTCAGGATTACCGAAGACGGTCTAAATGCTCTGGATGCATCGGCCTTGAGCCCGGACCACGCCGTATCGGCCGAGCCGTTGCTGATCGACCGCATCGAAATTCTGCGCGGCCCGTCCAATCTGCTGTACGGCTCGACCGCCAGCGGCGGCGTGGTCAACCTGATCGACAATCGGATTCCCGAGCAGCGCCAGGCGTTTGGCGGTGCAGTCGAGCTGCGCGGCAATAGCGTGTCCGATGAGCGCGCCGGCGTTGCGCGCATCGACGGCGGCGTCGGTCCATTGCAGTTTCACTTCGACGGTTTCAAGCGTGACACCAACGATTACGAAATTCCCGGCTTCGCGCTGACACGCGAGCGGCTGGCTGAACTCGACGACGACGAACGAGAAGGACAACAGCGCGGCCGGCTGACCAACAGCGCTCAGGAAAGCGAGGGCGGCACGATCGGTTTTTCGCTGGTCGGCGACTGGGGCTTTGCCGGACTCGCCTACAAGCGCTTTGACACCAACTACGGTATCCCGGCCGAACTCGAAGAAGAGGAAGAGCAAGAAGGCGAGGGCGGTGAAGAGGAAGGTGGCGTTAGCATTGATCTCGAGCAGGAACGCTACGAATTCAAGACCGGCCTCTACCAGCCTGCACCCGGCATCGACGAGTTGAGATTTAAGTTCGCAACCAACGATTACCAGCACATTGAATTCGAAGGCGATGAAGTCGGCACGACGTTTAACATCGACGCCACCGAGTTTCGTATCGAGGCCCGCCATCAGCAAATTGGTCGCCTGTCCGGTGTGTTCGGCGTGCAGTACGAAGACACCGATCTCGAGGCCGTCGGTGCCGAGGCATTCATTCCACCGGCGACAACCGAGTCGTTGGGCTTTTTCGTAGTCGAAGAATACGACCTTGATCCGGTCAAGCTTTCGGCCGGGCTTCGCTACCAGGACGATGAAGTCAGACTGGCCGATGGCCTCGACGTCGACGGTATCCAGA
>JAIVHD010000347.1 GCA_020201235.1 Lysobacteraceae bacterium | reverse complement strand
GCGCTGGGTGATTCGCCAGGCATCGAGTTGACGGCGTGCTTCGGTTTCGTCATCGGCCGGGTCGAATCCGATTGCGGTCGGATACAGTAGAATTTCCGCGCCGGCCAGCGCCATTAGGCGCGCCGCCTCCGGATACCACTGGTCCCAGCAGACCAGCACGCCGAGTCGCCCGACCGAGCTGTCGATCGGCCGAAAGCCCTGGTCGCCCGGCGTGAAATAGAATTTTTCGTTGTACCCGGGATCGTCAGGAACATGCATCTTGCGAAAGATGCCGGCCAGCGAGCCGTCGCGTTCCAGCACGATCGCGGTATTGTGCGCCAGGCCCGGCGCGCGGTGCTCGAAAATCCCGCCGACGACGACGAGCTGGAAATCGGCGGCGGCTTCGGACAGCAAACGACGGGTGATGCCGTCCAGGCTGGCGTTGCGGTTGAGGTCGAGATCCTGAACCATCGCATGCTGGACCAGGGCGACTGAAAGCGTGGTGTTTTGGTTCATAAACCGTCCATTCGGGCTCAAACCAGCGTGGCCGGGATCTGCATGCTGGCGCAGTGTGGACCGCCGCCCTGGTTGACCAGTGCGCGCGCATTGACCGCCTCGATTGCGCGGTTTGGAAACCGTTCGGCCAGCACATCGAGCGCGCAACGGTCGACGCGGCTGCCGAAGCGTGGAACCAGCACGGCGTCATTGATCATGATGAAGTTGGCATAACTTGCGCCAACCCCGACCTCGAGATCGTTGGGACAGGGCAGCTCGAATAACTCGAACGGACGCCCCTGGCGGTCGCGCAGGGCTTCAAGCTGCGTCGTCAGCTTGCGGGTGTCGGCCGGATCGCGCAAGCTTTGAAACACGAGCTCGCGCGGTCCGGCAAATCGGACCAGAGTGTCGATGTGGCCATCGGTATCGTCGCCGGCGATCGGCTGCATGTCGATTTCGATCAGGTGTTCGATGTTCAGCCAAGATTTTAGCTCGTGGTCAACTTCGGAATCATCCAGGTACGGGTGGCGGGCGCGCAGGCAATGGCGATTGATCAGCAGCGCCGCCCCAGCCGTTGAAATGGAAATCGAGTGCCAGGCGTTTGCCTGCATGGCACAGCGTGAGCGGGCCATAGTCGCGGCACCAGGTGTCGTTGTAGCGCACTTCGATCAGGCTGAAACCGGCCGTCTCGCTGATCGGGCCGAGACGGGCTTGAGCCGAGCCGTCGCCAGGCGGGCTCAGCAGGATCACCGGTTGGTAGCGCAATGTGGTTTCGATCAGCGCGACATATTCATCCTGCACCGCAGACAGGATGTCGCTCCAATCGCTGCCGGCAAACGGCCAGGCAAGCAGCAGCGCGCTTTGGCGTTCCCATTCGGCCGCTAGCCGGTAGTCAATCGGTTTCATCGCGAAGTCGGCAGTATTTCGGGCAAAAGCGGGCTAATTTACTTCGGCCGTCCCGTGTCTCAGGACGGCACCGTGATGCAGCACGCTCTCAATGACCAGATCGTATTCGAAATAAACGCTGTAGTCGTTGTAAATCCAGCGGGAAATGGGTGGCTCGCCAACCGGCGCATTGCGCTGATTGGGGTTGCCGTAGCGCCGCTCGACTTCGGCTTTGGCCAGGCCGTTGGACGGTAAATCGCGCTGCATGCGCTCGCGCACTTCCTCGATCAGCAGTACGTCGGCCGAGACTGAAACGCCAGCGACCAGAAAAAACGTACAGATCATTGAATTGAAAAAAAATTTCATCATGCCGAAAACGCCTCCGCAGCGTATCCATGCTGGCCGGCGACACCCGGGGGCTGGTGCCGGCCTCGATAACCCCTTGGCCTGGCAGTCTGTCGCTTGCAACGGATCGACTGCTGAAAAGCCGGTTTGGGTCAGATACTTCCGTTACTTTTCGTGAAATAAACTCGCTATTTTACGAAAAAATCGAATAATCTGGCTTCAACCGGGCTTCCCTCGCAGCGATCAGTTTGATTCGACCGACTCCTGGAGCGGAATGGTAGCACAAGGCCGTAGCCGGGCAATAGCTGCCCGATTGGGATGATCTCACCTTATTCACCACCCTGCCTACTGCGGAGCCGCCAGGCCCCGCGTCCAGGGCATTTCGTTCTGTCCCGCATCCTCACCGTACAGGTGAGTACGCTTCCGGTGCGCTCGGTCGCGAAACGCCCCGGCCACAGGACCTGTCGGCCCCTCGTGACGGCACGGTGGCGAATAAGGTGGGATGCTCGACGACCGGTCGGGATTCAGGAGTCGGTCGCTCGGCGTCGGAACCAGACCGCCGCCGCCAGGAGCACCACGCCGATGACCACGCCGGCCCACATTTCCCAGTTCAGCAGGTAACCGTTGACCGACTGGAAGCTCATCAGTATCTCGTCCGATGGCCTGTAGCTGCCGCTGTTTTGCGACTCGTCGATGATTTCCTGCCACTGGATGCTCGACGGCACGACGCCCTGGCCGATTCGCAGCAGCAGCATCCACAGCAGGTTATGTTCGGGCAACTGGAAATTTGAAAAAAAGCTCCAGAAATGCTGGAACATGCCAATCACCACCGGCACAAGCACAGCCATCAGGATCGGCAGGCGCGGGGCCCAGGCCGAGCAGAACAGCAGCCATGCATAGATCGGCAAAAGCCATAACGACTGCACAAGGCTTCCGTAGAGCGTCAGCAGCCAGATTCTGGGTAGATTGGCTGGCAGCCAGATTTCGGTAAAAATGTTGATGCCAGCGGCCAGGCCATAGGCCGATGCGATGATCAGCAAAAGCAGTTGGGTAACGGCGATACCGGCCAGGAAGGTCAGCGGCGCGGCCACGCCGGCCGTCAGGATCTTCGAGCCGACGGTGATGGTGTCTGAAACCGGCAACGACTTCCAGTACAGAATAGAGCGATCGCGGCGGTCGTCGTACAAGGCTCCGGCCAGGTAGAAAATGACCACCAGAAACATGATCTGGTGGAACAGCGCGCCGATCGAAAACAGCGCGCCTGAACTCATCAGCCGCTGTTGCGAATCGTCCATCGCAGCATACATGCGCAGGCCGTCGATTGCGAAAACCATCTGGTTGTCGACTTTGGCGCCGATGATCAGTGCCAGGATGATCAGCAGCAGGATGAAGCCTCCGATGAGTGCCGGTGTCCATTTGAACGCCACCGGGCTTTCCCACAGTTCGCGTCGGATCAGTATCGTCAGGCGTGTCAGGGCCGTGGTGTTCATGCCGCCTCCTGAGTGGGTTGATGCTCGCCCATTAGCGCGACAAAGAGGTCGGCGATGTTGGGTTTGTGAAGCTCGCCCAGTGTCTGCAAAGCATCGATATCGGCATCCTCGAATAGCAGGATATGGCGCCCAAACAGAACGCGCTCATGGATTGGCTCCAGCCCGCGTGCCTCCTCAATGGCATCCGGGGCGACCATCAGTTCGGTGTAGCGGTCATAGATTTCGTCCATGGTGCTATTGACGATGAACTTGCCGTCCTTGATGAAGATCAGGTCGGTCAAAATGTGCTCGACTTCCTCGACCTGGTGGGTGGTGATTAAAATGGTGCGCTGCTCGTCGAAATATTCATTTAAAAGGCTAGAATAGAACTGCTTGCGAAACAGGATGTCGAGGCCCAGAGTTGGCTCGTCGAGGACCAGCAGCTTGGCATCGATGGCCATCACCAGCGCAAGGTGCAACTGCACCACCATGCCCTTGGATAGCGTGCGAACCTTGGCCGACTGCCTGATCTTGGTCCTTGCCAGGTATTTCATGCAGTGCTCGCGCGAGAAGCGGGGGTGCAACTTTTCGGTCAACTCAATGATCTGCCAGACCCTGGCCCAGCGCGGCAGCACGGCGACATCGGCAATGAAGCAGACGTCCTGCATCAACTCGTCGCGGTCTTTCGAGGGGTCCAGTCCCAGCACCTCGAGTGTGCCTTCGAACCGGGTTAGCCCGAGAATGGCCTTCAGCGCGGTCGTCTTGCCGGCACCGTTGGGTCCGATCAGGCCGACGATTCGACCCGACGGGATGCTGACATCAACGTGATCGAGCGCGATCGTCGATCCGTATCTGCGCGTTAATTGCTCGGCATAAATGGTTGGTTTCATTGTTCTTGCTCCAATTCTTTTTTATTTCGGACCAAATCATCAAGTTTCAGGCCCAATTTTTGAATTCGTTGCGTGATTCGTGGCCATTCTTCCTGCAAAAAGCGCTTGCGCTCGCTTTCCATCAGTCGGGCGCGAGCGCCATCGACGACAAACATGCCGACCCCGCGTCGCTTTTCGACCAGTTCGTCCTCAACCAGTGACTGATACGCCTTCGAAACGGTTAGCGGGTTGATCTGGAAATCGACGGCAACGTTACGAACTGACGGCAGAGGGTCGCCCTCTTTCAGCGTACCGTCCAGAATCGCCGAAACGGTTCGATCGCGCAGCTGCCAGTAAATCGGCTGGTTGTCATCCCAATGACGAGCCATTAAAATCTCGGGAAGAATGAAACAAACGGTGGCA
>JAIVHD010000121.1 GCA_020201235.1 Lysobacteraceae bacterium | reverse complement strand
GATCATCGACGTCTTCCCCGGCGATGAGAAGCAGGTCGTGCGCTCGATGTTGTCTGAGTCGTTGCGCGCTGTGATCTCGCAGACGCTGCTCAAGCGGATCGGCGGAGGGCGCGTGGGTGCTCACGAAATCATGGTGGCGACCCCGGCCATCCGTAACCTGATTCGCGAAGACAAGGTTGCGCAAATGTACTCAGCCATCCAGACCGGCCAGAACGTCGGCATGACCACGCTGGACCAGTGTCTGGTCGATCTGGTCCGCCGCGGCGTCGTCGCCAAGCCGGAAGCGCTGCGCAAGGCCCAGAACAAGCAGGCGCTGGCCTGAGTCTGCCAACTCAATCAACGATACTGCCTGAGAGCACGACATGAACGATATTCGCGACTGGCTCCGTCAGCTGCACGATGCCAAAGGTTCAGACCTGTTTGTCACCGTCGGCGCGCCTCCCTGCCTGAAAATCAACGGCAAAATCAAGCCGCTCGGGCGCACCGCGCTGACTCACGAGGAAGTCACCAGCATCGTCCACGGGATCATGCGCGAGGATCAACGCGAAGAGTTTCGGACGACCAGGGAATGCCAGTTCGCGATCTCGCTGGAGGGAACGGCACGGTTCCGCGTCAGCGCCTTCTATCAACGCAACAGCATTGGTATCGTCTGCCGCCGCATCGAGACCCAGATTCCTACGTTCGAGGATCTCGATTTGCCTGAATCGCTGGCCGAACTGGCCATGGCCAAGCGTGGCATCGTGTTCTTGTGCGGAGCCACGGGCACCGGCAAGTCCACCACGCTGGCGGCGATGGTCGGTCACCGTAACTGCAACTCCACCGGCCACATCATTTCGGTGGAAGATCCGATCGAATACGTGCACCGGCATCGGAAATGCCTGATCACGCAGCGCGAAGTCGGTATCGATACCGTTTCTTTCGAAATGGCGCTGCGCAACACACTGCGCCAGGCGCCCGATGTGATCATGATCGGCGAGATCAGGACCCGCGAATCCATGCAGCACGCCATCACCTTTGCCGAGACCGGTCATTTGTGCCTGACCACGCTGCACGCGAACAATGCCAACCAGGCAATGGACCGAATCCTGCACTTTTTCCCGGAAGACCGCCACCATCAGATTCTGCTGGATCTGTCTTTCAACCTGAAGGCGGTGATCGCCCAGCAACTGATCCCGTCCATCGACGGTGATCGCCGGCACGTGGCTGTGGAAGTCCTGATCAACTCTCCTCTGGTCCAGGAAAAAATTCGCAAGGGCAAGATCGAAGAGTTGAAAAAGATCATGAAGGACTCTGGCCACCACGGCATGATCACCTTCGACCAGAGCCTGTTCAGCATGTATCAGCAGGGCCTGATCACCTATGAGGACGCGTTGCGTCACGCCGATTCAGCCAATGACTTGCGTCTGACCGTTCGACTCAGCGAAGGGGCGGATAGTGAATCGCTCAGCGGGCGACTGAAAGACATGAACCTGGTCGACGACGGCCGGAAAACCACCTAACCCCCGCTTGCAGGCAGGTTAACTGCCGGTTAACCTCAAGCGACGTACTATCGAGGTTTGCTGGGCACCGAGTCTCGTTTGGCGCTCCGGCAGAAACACAGGGCCCTATGGACCCGGGTATGAAGACACCACCCGGGTCTTTTTCCTGCCAGGAGTCATCTCGCCGCCATGCGCATCCTGATCATTGAAGACAATCGGGACATCGCCGCCAATCTCGGCGATTTCCTGAGTGACCGCGGGCATGAGGTCGACTACGCCTACGACGGCGTTACCGGCCTGCATCTGGCCATTGTCAATGACTTCGATTCCATCGTTCTCGATCTGGCGCTACCCGGCATGGACGGGCTGGAAGTCTGCCGAAAGCTGCGCCAGGAGGCGCGCAAGGGCACACCAGTGCTGATGCTGACCGCGCGCGACCAACTCGACGACAAACTGGCAGGCTTTGATTCCGGCGCTGATGATTACCTGGTCAAGCCGTTCGAGCTACGCGAAGTGGAAGCCCGGCTGGAAGTGCTGGAGCGCCGTGGCCAGCGCATCAAGCCGCGTGAGATCAAAGTCGCGGATCTTGAATACAACCTGGAAACCTATACCGTCCGGCGGGCCGGCAAAAAGCTCGATCTGAACCCGATCGGCCTGAAGCTCCTGGAAAAACTGATGAGCGCCTCGCCGGCCGTGGTCACCCGGCGTGAGCTCGAACACCACGTATGGGGCGAGGAACTGCCCGACAGCGACAGCCTGCGCGTCCACATCCACACCCTGCGTGCCGCTATCGACAAGCCGTTCAAGATCCCGCTGATCAATACCCGGCACGGCATCGGTTACTGCCTGGCTCCGCCCGATGAAGTTTCGTCGTCGGCTTAGAAGCCGGCTGATTCTGTCGTTTCTGATTTTCGGCACGCTGCTGAGCGTGCTGTTCGCCGGTGCGGCGCTGTTTCTGCAGAACTGGCTGGAAGACGCGCTGATCGCCAACACTTTGGCCGATGAGGTCGACCAGTACATCACCGATCTGCGCGCCGACCCCACGCTGGTCGAACCTTTTTACACCCGCTTGCAGGGCTACGTCACCCGGCCGGAGCGCGCCGACATCGTTCCGGAGCCGTTTCGCGAGCTGTCCAGCGGCGTCCACGACGTGCGCACCGAGGAGGCTCACTACAAGGCGGCGGTGCGCAAGGACCAGGACTTCTGGGTCTTCCTGACCTACGATGTCTCCGAAAATCGTGAACTGCTCAGGCGTCTGGTCTGGGCTCTGGTGGCCGTTGTGATCTTTTTCTCCCTGCTGTCGGTGGCGCTCGGGATCTGGTCTTCCGGCCGGGTGCTGGCACCGGTCACGGAATTGGCGCGACGACTCGAGTCCCTGGACGAGCGTGCGCCGCCGGCGCCGCTCAAGCCGCATTTTCTCGATGACGAAGTCGGTCAGCTGGCTGCAGCTCTCGACGCCTATGCGGCCCGCTTGAACGAACTGGTCGAACGTGACCAGGCCTTCAACGCCGATGTATCCCACGAATTGCGCACGCCGCTGGCCGTGATTTCGGGCGCAACCGAATTGATGCTCGCTCAGCCCGACCTGTCCGAACGCAACCGCGAGCGGCTGCTACGCATCGCTCGGGCGGCGCGCCAGTCGACTGACATCACCACCGCCTTGCTACACCTTGTGCGCAACGTGCGTGACCGCGGCGGCGACCTGTCCGGACAGGATGTGGGCCGGATCGCCGAGCAGGTAGCAGCCAACTATCGCCCCCTGGTGGGCGAGCGGAGGCTGACCATTTCCGTCAAAATCGACCAGAAACTGAGCGTAATCGCGCCGGAGGCGGTTATTGCAGTCGTGTTGGGCAATCTGGTCGGTAACGCGGTTCGTTACACCACCGAGGGCGAAGTCCGGGTGGAAGTCGCGCACGGCCGGGCCCGAATCCTCGACAGTGGACCGGGCATTGCCGAAGAGGAGCTGCCGCA
>JAIVHD010000346.1 GCA_020201235.1 Lysobacteraceae bacterium | reverse complement strand
ACAATGACCAGCTTGGCGTATGCCGAGACGATCGATCGGAGCGCGTTGGACCAGGCAGTGGCCAGCGCCGCCTCGATGGTCCGCTGCAACGCGGCGAAGTGCCGTCTGGATACCCGTGCGCCGGCACCGGTCTATACCGCAGAGGATCCAATAGTGGCGGTCGAGGTCGCCGATAAATTAGCTTGTCTCGACGCGATCGACCGTTACGTCAGGTCCACCGAGCCCGGGGTGAGCCGTGTATCGGCCCGCTTGACCTGCTCGTACGAATTTGTTCTGGTCGCCGCTACTGATGGCACCTTGGCAGTCGATGCCAGACCGCTCGTAGAACTGAACATCGATGTGGTCCTCCACGCTCGCGGAAAGCGGGTCATGGCGCGTGCCGGCGGCGGCGGCCGATGGCGCGTGGGTGAGCTTCTGGACCGGGGTTGCTGGAGCAGTTTCGCCGACGAAGCCCTGCGTCTTGCGCGCCTGAATCTCGATGCCGGCGCGGCCCCGGCGGGCATCATGCCGGTCGTTTTGGGTGCCGGGTGGCCCGGAATTTTGCTGCATGAAGCTGTTGGACACGGTCTGGAAGCCGATGGTCATCGTACCGGTGTTAGTGCTTACAGCGGTTGTCTGGGCAGAATGGTTGCATCCAGCGAGTGCTGCGTGATTGACGACGGTACGTTGCCGGACCGGCGCGGCTCCCTGACCATTGACGACGAAGGAATGCCGACGGCACGCAATGTGTTAGTGGATCGCGGCCGGCTGGTTGGCCTGATGCACGATAAGCTTTCCGCCCGTGAGGCGGGAGTTTCGCCAACCGGCAACGGGCGGCGCGAATCGTTCGCGCATCCCCCATTGCCGCGCATGACTAATACGTTTTTACTGCCTGGCCCGCATGCTCCGCAGGACATTGTCGCAACGGTTGACGACGGCATTTATGCGGGTTTTTTTGACGGTGGCCAGGTCGATATCACGTCCGGTCATTTCTCGTTTTCGGCGGCGGAGGCCTATCGGATTCGAAATGGTCGACTGGCCGAACCGCTGGTCGGCGTGACATTGCAAGGGCATGGTCCGACGGTGCTTCAGCGGATCAGTATGGTTGGCAATGATCTGCGACTGGATCCTGGGCTTGGATCCTGCGGGAAGCAGGGACAGAGCCTGCCGGTCGGGGTCGGTCAACCGACGGTCCGGGTCGACGAGATTTTGGTCGGTGGGACGCAGGCGGGACCTGGTTTGTCCCGATGACACGCGGTGTTCCAGCCGGTCCATCAGAAGGTCGCAATTGCTGGCCGCTCGACCAGCACGAAAGCGAGGTGTTGGTTGAGACCGCGCAATGGTTGCTGGGTCAGGCCCGGCAGCGGGGGGCTGAACAGGCCGCCTTTACCATTGTTTCAGCATTGGAGCGAACGGTGCACGCACGGGGCGGCGTCGCCACTCAGGTAGAGCAGGCACGCCCACGACACATTCAACTGACCGTATATACCGGATCTGCTTGCGGCGTTTCCAGCACTACCGATCTGGATCGGTCCGCATTGCTGGAAGCGCTTGAACACGCCATGGCGATTGCCAGGTATGCCCGTCCGGATGTGCACGCTGGACTGCCGCCGGCAACGCTGCTGGCATCTGATCAAACGGACCTGGATTTATGGCACCCGTGCGATCTGGAGCCTTCAACGCTCGCGGAGCGCGCACTGGCCATGGAGCAATCGGTGGTCGATACCGGGTCGTCGTTTTGCGAAGCAGCCGTGGTTGGGTTTCGTGCCGAGATTTCAATCCATGCCAACAGCCTGGGATTTGTGGGAACCCATGCAACAACCACTTTTCTCCAGCATTGCATTGCAGTCGCAAGGGATCAACAGGGTATGCAGCGCGGCTGGGACTGGGACCAGCAATGCCAGTGGCCGTTACTGTCGTCAGCCGAACAGGTCGGCCGACAGGCCGCCCAGCGCGCCGTCGAGCAGCTTGGAGCCCGGCCAGCACCTGCGGGGGTCGTGCCGGTACTGTTTGCTCCAGATGCTGCGGTCTGGCTGTTTAACCATTTGGTTGAGGCTGTTAAAGGCCCCCGGATTGCTGGTGGTACCAGTTTTCTGGCCGGGGCGCTTGATCAGGCTGTATTCCCGGATGCCGTCCGGATCGAGGAGCAGCCACGTCTGCCAAGGGCGCTGGCGTCGCGCAATTTCGACGACGAAGGCGTGGCCACGCGCGAATTGCCGCTGATCGTGGACGGGCGTCTGGTGCGATTCATGCTCGACTGTCGCAGCGCGTCACGGCTTGAGATGGAATCAACCGGTAACGCCGGCGAGGCCAGAAATCTTGTGATTCTTCCGGGTACCAAGTCCCGAAGCGAACTCGTAGCGGGCATGAGCCGTGGTCTGTTAGTCACCGACCTGCTCGGCCATGATGCCGACCTGATAAGCGGAGAGTATTCGCGCGGTGTGAGCGGATTCTGGATTGAAAACGGCGAGGTCGCTTACCCCGTGCAGGCGACTACCATCGCTGGAAACTTGCGTGAAATGTTCAGCCGAGTTCAAACAGTTGGTCGCGATGTAGAGTCGCGCCGCTGGATTCACACACCATCGGTTCTGATTGACGGAATGACTGTCGCTTCCGGTCGGTAAGCCCGCTTTATTCACCATCCCTCGGTCACGAGTTGTCGCCAGGTGCCGTGGCTGCGGCAGAAAAAATGCTTGACAAGCAAATATCCCGGAATGTAATTTAAACGTGCGTTGCAAGTCAGTGGGGAGTCACCATGCGGGACCGTTCGGAGCTGTCTGCGAAATTCGTCAATAGTCCGTTGAGGGAGCTTGACCAGCGTCTCCAAAACGGTGATTCGTTGTTCTGGCTGTCGGATCGCGAACTGGTTGTCGGGGACGCCATGCTTTGTCGTTCCGTGCTGGCCAATGAAAACGGCGCGTTCGCAGAACAGTCAGATTTCTTTCGTTGCTGCAGTGGTTTTTTGCAACCGCGAGAACGGCAGCGGCGGATTGCGCGTGATGGCGCGCGTCTGTTGCGCGATTTCCTGGCGCATTCCGAGCATGATCCGTTAGCGGTGATCGATTCAACGCTTGCTTCTACGCAGACCTATCCAGATGCGGCAAACCTGCTGATGCTAAAGCTGCTTGGGCCGGTTCTGGTAGCGCCAGGCAGTGCCCGGGGTATAGAGCGTCTGCTTCAACGAATCGTCGAGCGCACGATCCTGCGCGGTGCGAGTCCCCGGCCGCCACGGGCGACCGGTCTTTTGTTTCGCTGGCGGGCGATTTACCTGCTGGCTTCCGAACTGGAGCGTCGCTCCAGGCAGCCTGTTTATCCTTCGCGCGACATTTTGGATGTGATCGCGCGACACTCAGGACAGGATGTCGCCGCCGAAGATCTGGCCCAGGTATTTCTGTCCTTTGTGGTTGCAATCATTGGATTTGCACGTTCTCCGCTGGCGCAAACCTCAATCGGCAGCGAGACGGTGGGCCCGGGCCAGCAGGTGATTGTCTGTCCATATCTTGCGCATCGCAATCGACAAGTTTGCGAGAACCCGGATCGATTTGATCCCGGCCGATGGTCGCAACCAGGTGCCGGCAAACATTATCTGCCATTTGGCTGGGGTGAGCACCGTTGCACCGCGGCTAGCCTGTCGGTGAAATTCATTACTAATTTGCTCGGAGTCATTAATCAGAGCTACAAGCTGAATTATCGGTTCCGAGCGAAGGTGCCATGTGTTGGAGTCGCCTTGTCGCCACCATGCTTCGAGTTGACTCTGGTGCGTGGATCATAAACTCGGAAAATAGTGAGGTATGAAAAATGAAAAGGATCATGAGTTCGATGTTTACGGCACTTTCTATCCGCCGCAAGGATAACTGGTACATGTGGTATTACTATCACAATATGTAAGCTGGCTGAAGCGTACGCCGGGGGTCATCTGTGGCCCCCGGCACTTCGCCCCAACGTTGCATAAATTTTCGAGCCGGAATCGCTATGCTGCCCGGTATAGCCGCCGTCGTACATCACTTCGCGAGGGCTGTACTCGCGTTGCCAATCCTCATGTAGAGTGAAGCTACGCTCCGGTTGGCAACACTCCGTGCAGCCTCCGGAAATACGACTCTCCGGGCTTCCAGCTCCGAACATTTATGCAACATTAGGGTTCACAGCCCACCCATCAGCTTCATAATGATTCCCGCACATGAAATCGAACCAGTACGGACCCGGCATGGCCAGTTATTACAACCGGCACATGGCCGAGCCATCACTTTACCTTGGTCAGCGCTTACTGGATTGCGCACGGGCGGCCGCCGGATCGGCCAGCCGCAGGCGGGTTCTTGAACTGTGTTGCGGGACCGGACATTTTGCATTGTCGCTGGCCCGCGCAGGATATCAGGTGATCGCCGTGGATCATTCCCCAGCCATGATAGAGCAGGCCGTCGAAAACCGGGATCAACAGAGCGAAGAACTGGAATCGGGTGGAGTCGAGTTCCTGGTGCGGGAGATCTCGGAGTTGGACTTGCCGGCGCCCTGTTCGATGGTGCTTGCGGTCGGGAATGCGATCAATCATCTGCGTGACCGCCAACATCTGGAAGCCAGCCTAAAAGCGATTGCGCGCTGCGCCGAAGACGGCGCGGTATTCGCGTTTGATTTCAACACGCAACTTGGCTTGCAGTCGTGGAATCACGTATCGGTCCAGGACGGGCCCGAACGAGTGATACTTGTGCGTGGCAGCTACGTGCCGGGCGATGCACTAGCCCGCACACAGATCGTCGGCTTCGAAGTATGTGACGATGGTCGCTGGACGCGGTTTGATGAATGCGTAACCAATCTGGCGCTGGATTGCTCCGAGTTGCGCGGCGTTCTGGAGAGGGCCGGCTGGGCCATGGTCGATCTGCATGATGGCGCAGGAAATCGGATTAGTACGGATGAAGCTGAACGGCATCCTCTAATTCTGGTCGTCGCGCGGAAACAACGGGTATCACCGAGATTTCAAGCGTGAGTGGAACGGTGTCCGGGGGGCCATCGACCTGTTCGATGACCTCTGCCCGCGCCAGTCGCGGTCTGGCGATGCCAGCGGCAGCCAGTCCGTCGGCGATGGATTGTGCCCGGTAGCCTGCCAGTCGCTCGAGTGCTGAGGTTGCAACCGCTTCATTGTCGACCAGCAGTCTGAAGACCGTCTGATAGTACGACCGGTCGGCCGCCGGATAGCGCGCGGAGACGGATTTCAGCGCCGATTGTGACAAGCGCTCGGCGGCAAACTCCTCGAGGACGACGCGAACTTTGCGGTTGTCGAAATCGAGCGGCATCCGCTGCGCCCGGCCCGGCGGGCCGGCGCTGGTCGCCAACGCGATGTGCAGGCGCATTTGCTGTTCTGCAAGAGCGCGGCGATCGGAACGCGGATCGTAGGCCGGCAATATTCGCAGCGCCAGAGCGGGCCGGGCTGCCAGGGCCGCGCCGAGCACGTTCAGTCGCGTTTGTGCGGTCGCCGTGATTGCTGCGCTGCCGGGTTCGAACGGAAGGCGGTCCAGTGGCTGTTCAGGTTGACCAGCGAGTTCAGCCATCGCCTCGAATGGGTTGGCAGCCAGTTCCGCGATGCGATCGCGCAGCGCCGTGTCGAGGCCGGCAAACCAGGAAGCGTCCGCGCTGGCCGCGTTCGCGCGCCCAGCCAGACTCAGCTCGATGCGCCCGTCATTGTCTTTGAGCAGCGCAACTGCCCGTTCCAGCGACCAGCGCTGGGGCGAAAACTCGGCGTCGCAATCACCGAACGCCAGTCGCCGGACGGTGAAACGCGCCTCTGAACGAACTTCTTCTTCGGCTCGAGCAGTTCGCAGGGTCAGATCGAGCCGGCCGGCATCCAGAC
>JAIVHD010000345.1 GCA_020201235.1 Lysobacteraceae bacterium | reverse complement strand
GCCTGCACGGCAGACTGATATACTCTTAGTGCTATGGTTTTAGGAGCGTTGGATGAATAATCAGCTTGTACCGAGTCATTTGTTGGCGCCGGCCGGCACCGGTTCGCTGGACGCCTATATTCAGGAAGTAAATCGCCTGCCTATTCTGACGCTGGACGAAGAGCAGAGCCTGGCTCGCCGCTTCCGCGATGACGAAGATCTGGACGCCGCCCGACAGATTGTGATGGCGCATCTGCGCTTCGTCGTGCATGTGGCGCGCGGCTATTCCGGGTACGGCCTGGCGCTGGGGGATTTGATCCAGGAGGGCAATATTGGCTTGATGAAGGCCGTCAAGCGCTTCGACCCGGATCAGGGCGTACGCCTGGTATCGTTTGCGGTTCACTGGATTCGCGCCGAAATCCATGAGTTCATCCTGCGCAATTGGCGCATCGTCAAGGTTGCGACAACCAAGGCTCAGCGCAAACTCTTCTTCAATCTTCGCCGGCAAAAGAAACGCCTTGGCTGGTTGAATCAGGCAGAGGTTGACAGGGTCGCCGAAGAGCTCGGTGTCAAGCCGGAAGTGGTGACCGAAATGGAGTCTCGGCTCTCGGGTCAGGACATCGGGTTCGACATGTCCAATGACGACGATGATTCGTCCTATGTCGCTCCGGCGGCTTATCTGCAAGGCCTGACCGTGTCTCCACACGATGCCATCGAGGCCCAGGACTGGGAGGATCATCATCACAACCTGCTGTTTGGCGGGATCGAGGATCTGGACGATCGTTCGCGCGACATCATTCAAAGCCGCTGGCTGATGGATCCCCGGATTACCCTGCAGGAACTGGCCGACAAGTACGGCGTGTCGGCAGAGCGTATTCGCCAGCTCGAAACCGTCGCGTTGAAAAAACTCAAAGCCCGGTTCGAGGCCTGATCGACGCGATCGCAGGCCCTTGGCTCAGTCCCGGCCGATGAGAAGCGGTTCGGGCTCCAGCGAGATGGCGAATTTGGCTTCGACATCGCTGGTAATGGCATCAATCAGGCCGCCGACATCGGCGGCCGTCGCGGTACCGCGATTGACCAGCACCAGCGCGTGGCCTGCATAGACCGCCGCCCCGCCCAGGGATTTGCCCTTCCATCCACACTGTTCGATCATCCACCCGGCCGCCAGTTTGACCTGGCGATCCGCAAGGGGCCAGGCAGGCAGGGCAGGGTGCTCGCTGTGCAGGCTCTCAGCTACTTCGCTGTCGACCACCGGGTTTTTGAAAAAGCTGCCTGCATTGGCCAGCCGGGCCGGATCGGGCAGGCGGTGACGTCGGAGCCGCATAACCGCCGCCGCCAGCCGGCGTGGCCCGGGAGCACCGTTGCCCGCGTAGCGCTGCAACTGGGCGGCGAGACTCCGGTATTCGGTCCTGGGCACAAAAGAATGCTGCAAGATCAGGCTGATCGCTGTGATTAGAAAGCGTCCACGATCCCGGTCCTTGAAACGGCTGGCCCGATAGCCGAAACCACATTCGGCCGCTGGAAGTTCTCGCAGGCGGCCCTGACCCCAGTCCCAGACGGTGACCGATTCGAGCAGGTCGGCAATTTCAACGCCGTAGGCGCCAATGTTTTGAATCGGGGCCGCGCCGGCCGAGCCTGGAATCATGATCAGGTTTTCCAGGCCATACAGACCCGCGTCCAGGCACCAGCGCACCAGTTGATGCCAGTTTTCGCCCGCAGCAACGCGCACACGACTGGACTCCGGAGTGATTGGTTCGACCGAAATGCCGCGCAAGCGATTGATCAGTACCGTTCCTTTCCAGTCGCTTAGAAAAACGGTGTTGGAGCCTTCGCCGAGGACCAGCACCGGGGGGGCTAGGGTCAGAGCGGGTAACTGACCGACGTGGTCCAGGATGACCAGTTCAGCGGCGCGGGCCGGTAGGCGAAACGTGCTCAGACCGGCCAGGTCGGCGTTGGATCTGCGCACTGGCGACGCCATGCTGGGCTCTCAGGTCCAGGCGCGGGTGCAAGCGCGGATCAGACCGGGTCCCTCGTAAATGAAGCCGGTATAGAGTTGCACCAGATCGGCTCCGGCCGACTGCTTGGCCAGCGCATCTTCCGAGCAGTGGACGCCGCCCGAGGCGAGGATGGGAAAACCGGCGCCCAGAACCTGGCGAGCGCGCGCCAGGACATGGGTCGACAAGTCCATCAGCGGTCGACCGCTCAGACCGCCGGCCTGCGCGGCGTTGACATGGCCGGCGACCGCGCTTCGGTCGAGCGTGGTGTTGGTGGTGATCAGGCCGTCGAGACCGGAGTCGCCGATCACTTTCAGGGTCGCGTCCAGCGCCCTGGCGTCCCAGTCGGGCGCAATCTTGACAACGATC
Organism: Lysobacteraceae bacterium; assembly: GCA_020201235.1. GTDB lineage: Bacteria > Pseudomonadota > Gammaproteobacteria > Xanthomonadales > Wenzhouxiangellaceae. The sequence goes on along the minus strand of JAIVHD010000345.1, from coordinate 1,144 downwards.
GGACGATACATTTCATGCTCGGCTTCCAGCGCCACTCTGGCTTGTGCCAGTTCCTTGAGAAGCTCTGCGAGCGGCCCGGTGTCTTGCAGTTCGCGCAGGTGGGGCGTATTGGGCGAAGAAATATTGACCGCGACGTAGTCGCACCAGGCGTAGACCTTTTCCAGGCAGGTTCGATAATCGCCGGCCGCCTGGTCGGTCGCAGTGCCTTTCTGGCGACCGATGTTGGCGCCGACCACGCCCGTGTAGCGCGCCCGCTTCAGACGCGTGACCAGATGATCGACCCCTTTGTTGTTAAAGCCCATGCGATTGATGATGGCCTCATGTTCCGGCAGACGGAACAGGCGCGGTTTCGGGTTGCCGGGCTGAGGTTTTGGCGTGACCGTGCCGACTTCGATGTGGCCAAAGCCCAGCGCCCCGAGTGCTTCGATGTAGTCGCCGTTCTTGTCGAAGCCGGCGGCAAGACCAACCGGATTCGGGAAAGTCAGCCCCATAAGGTCAACCAGGCAGGAGGGCATCGGTCCAATAACCATTCGGCTCATGCCGGTCAGGTGACCGGCCGCCATGGCGTGGACGGCCGCTTCGTGGGCGGTCTCCGGTCCGAGCAGGAACATGCCCTTTCTCAGCCAGCGATACATGTCACCTCCGCTCGTTTGATATCGCAGCAATCAAAGACCAAACTTGATGCCCTGGGCCAGCGGCATTTCGCTGGACCAGTTGATGGTGTTGGTCTGTCGGCGCATGTAGGCTTGCCAGGCATCGGAGCCCGACTCGCGCCCGCCGCCGGTTTCCTTTTCGCCGCCGAATGCGCCACCGATCTCGGCGCCGGAAGTGCCGATGTTGACGTTTGCAATGCCGCAATCCGAACCGCGATGGGACAGAAAAAACTCGGCGTTTCGCAGGTCGCTGGTGAAGATTGCCGACGACAGGCCCTGGCGGACATCGTTATGCAGTTGCATGGCTTCGTCCAGGGTTTTGTATTCGATCACATAGAGGATGGGCGCGAAGGTCTCTTCCTGGACGATGTCCCAGTGGTTCTCGGCTCGAATGATGGTCGGCTCGACGAAAAACCCTTCGCCGTCGATGCGTTTGCCGCCGGCAAGCACTTCGCCACCGGCTTGTTGTGCCCGCTTCACCGCTTCCTCGA
>JAIVHD010000120.1 GCA_020201235.1 Lysobacteraceae bacterium | reverse complement strand
CTGGTCGCGCACTGCAAGAATTCACCGTTCGGCAGCGTCAACCGCGCCGGCCAACGCCACGCCCTGGCGCTGGTGCGACGCCAATCCAGCGCGCTAGCGGCCGGCCGGGTTGCGCTCATCGGAGACGCCGCGCGCAGCGTCCACCCGCTGGCCGGCCAGGGCCTGAACCTTGGGCTGGCCGATGTCGCGGCACTCATCGAGGCGCTGCAAGGCTGGCACGACGGCCGCGACCCGACCCATCGCATCGACCGCTACAGCCGCCGCCGCGGATCCGACTCGACGCTGGTTGCCGGCGGCATTCACGCCATCAACGAAAGCCAGGGCCTCGGCCAGCCCGGCCGCCTCGCACTGGGTGCCGGCTTCACCGCCATGCGCTTTGCCCGTCCGGCACGGGAACTGTTTGTCCGACGCGCGTGCGGGTTGGGTGAAGTCAAAAAAGCGGTCGAATTGCTGGCCGATATTGAATAATCGAACTGGAACCGTGACTGATTTCGTCCTATACTTCAAGCGGGATCATCCAACAACACAGAGGGTAAATCAATGAAGACCAGAATCGCGATATTGCTTTTGGCCGTAGCGTTTTTTTCCACGCCGGGTCTCGCCCAGGAAAAAGCCGGTCAAACACCAAAAGACATGACCGTCATCCAGGACGTGCTCGCCGGTGCTGCAAGCACAACCGGCAGCCTCGTCGGCGGCCCGGTTTACGACCGAATCTTCACCGGCGATGTGCAAATCGACTGCACGGCCACCAGTGACTTTTCCGGTATCGGCGTCGGCGTCGAATACGCGTCGATCGCCATCAACAGCCCAACCGGTGCCACGCTTGTCGCAAGCCTCGCCAACCCGGGCACCGATATCTCGGATACCGTTTTAAGCTTGTACTGCGACCCGTTCGACCCGGCCAACGCCGATCAGAACCTGGTCGCATACAACGACGATGCCGGCGGCCTGCTCAGCGGCTTCGACGGCTCCGAAGGCATCGTTCTGGCACCTGATACGACCTATTTTCTGGTCGTCAGTCTGTTCTCGCCGGCCGGTATCGGCGGCGGAAACTACGAGTTGACGGTCGGCGGACTGAACGCCGGCGAAACCGTCGAGTTTGGTCCGGCAGGTCCGACACCGCCGCCCGTGCCGGAATCCACACCGGTACCGGCGCTGAGCATGCTTGGCATGATCGGCCTGTTGCTGTTGCTAGCCACGCTGGCCGTGGTTGCCATCCGTCGCCGCGCCACCTGAAGCACGGCCTGTTGCCGAGCACGCCAATCGGCGTGCCACCGGCTAACGGATCGGAAAACCCGGCATTCGCATGCCGGGTTTTTTCTCTTGGGCCGGGTGTTTGTGCACAGGGGCAAGAATCGGCACGATGCTTGAGGTGGGCATGCGGCAGCAAGGCAGGATTTCGGAATGGCGCGATAAGCAGGGATTCGGGTTTGTACACCCGCATGATGGTGGTGATCGGGCGTTTGTTCACATTTCCAGAGTCGCGAATCGGAACCGCCGTCCGGTCGAGGGCGATCTGATCACCTACGATCTGGTAAAAGATGACAAGGGCCGTCCACAGGCGCACAGCGTGCGATTCGTCGCCGATCGGCACCGGGCCAGGCCGTCTCGAGAAAATCGCATGCCCCACTTCTATCTGTTTTTCGCATTTCTGCCGGCACAAGTCGCGCAAGGCCGGGTTCCGGTTCGTCTTCTGGATCACGGTGATACTCAATCTCGCGGTGCTTTGCTGGCTGATGACCGACCACGGCCAGCGCCTGATCGGGCCAGTGCTTCGGTGATTTTTAGCCCGGATGATTCACCGCGTGCCGTGGCGAGCGGTCGCGAGATCCGGCCGACCGGGTGTGTTCCGACCGCGCGTGCCGGAAGCCTTCTCACCCGGGCTAAGTCCGACTTATTCACAACCCGCCGTCACCAGGTGCCGTGGCTGCGGCGTTTAGCGATCGAACGCACCGAAAGCGTACCCGCCCGGCTGTTGAATAACGACGGCCGCGCGCCTGGGCAGTGGCGGCCAGCAAGGTGTCGACCACGCCGATTTCACGTCCCTGGAGTCGCAGCCTGGCCGAGAGTTCGCCCGCGCGCAGGCTGATTGCCTGGTCGAGCGGCAGCCAGTGCACCAGCGGCAGGATGAACTCGCGGATTCGCGACCACAGCGGCTCCGGGTCATCGCGCAGAAACGCACTTCGGCGCAGTTCGAAACGGGTCAGTTCCGAGGCATACAGACTGCCCGCCGGCTGTGCCAGCAGCCTAGTCACGACCCGCGCATCCGGGAACCGTAGCGAGGGCTTGTACTGTTTGTGCAACATGCGGGCTCATCCCCAAATCAGGACAACGCCATTTGCACGACCACTCTGCGAAAATACGCGCTCGATGACCGAACCCAGTCCCATCAAGCCCGATGAATTGATGCAGCGCGATGTTGGCCGTTTGATCGGCCAGCGGCGGCGGCTGCTCAAGCGCTCGGATGGCGATATAAGCGCGGCGGTGGCAAGCTTCGAACAACGCATCGCAGCCTCTGCCGACCGGGTGCAGCAGCGGCTGCGCGACCGGCCCGCTGTGACCTGCGACCCGGACCTGCCGATTTCAGCCCGGCACGAGGATATCGTCGAGGCCATCCGCGACCATCAGGTCGTGATCGTGGCCGGCGAGACCGGCTCGGGCAAGTCGACCCAGCTGCCGAAAATGGCGCTGGAAGCCGGGCGCGGCGTGCGCGGCCTGATCGGCTGCACCCAGCCGCGACGGATCGCGGCCCGCAGCGTCGCGCGGCGGGTGGCTGAGGAGATGAATTCACCGCTGGGCGAGCACGTCGGCTTCCAGGTGCGGTTCAACGAGCGCGTATCGGATGACAGTTACATCAAGTTCATGACCGACGGCATTGTGCTGGCCGAGATTCATTCCGACCGTCGGCTGAATCGCTATGACACGCTGATCATCGACGAGGCCCACGAGCGCAGTCTGAACATTGACTTCCTGCTCGGCTACCTGAAACAACTGCTGGCAAAGCGGCCGGATTTGAAGGTGATCATCACCTCGGCAACCATCGATACCGGTCGCTTTTCGCGCTTCTTCGACGACGCGCCGGTGATCAAAGTCGAGGGCCGCGGTTATCCGGTTGCGGTCGAATACCAGGTGCCGGATGACAGCGAGGATCTGGCCCGTCAGGTTCAGCGCGCGGTTGCGCGCGCCACGCGCATCGATGCGCGTGGCGATATCCTGGTATTTCTGCCCGGCGAGCGCGAGATCTTTCAAGTCTCGCGGGTGTTAAAAAAATCCGCGCTGGCGCACACCGAGGTGCTGCCGCTGTACGCGCGGCTGCCGGCGGCCAGCCAGGACGCGATCTTCTCGCCCGGCCGCGGGCGGCGCATTGTGCTGGCAACCAACGTCGCCGAAACCTCGCTGACCGTGCCGGGCATCCGCTTCGTGATCGATTCCGGCCTGGCCCGCATTTCGCGCTACGCGACCCATTCGAAGGTCTTGCGCCTGCCGGTCGAGCCGGTCTCTCAGGCCGCCAGCAATCAGCGCGCCGGACGCTGCGGCCGTGTTGGCCCCGGCACCTGCATCCGGCTTTTCAACGAGGCCGAATTTGACTCCAGACCCGAATTCACCGAGCCGGAAATCCATCGCTCGGGCCTGGTCGGCGTGGTTCTGGAAATGCTGGCGCTGGGGCTGGGCGACCCGGCCGATTTTCCGTTTATCGAGCCGCCGCCGGCGCGCTTGATCAACGAGGCCTGGAATACGCTCGGCGAGCTGCAGGCCGTGGACGCCGAGCGACGCCTGACTGCGCTCGGCCGAACGCTAGCCACAATCCCGGTCGATGCACGCCAGGGGCGCATGCTGATTGAGGCCGAACAACGCGGCGTGCTGACCGAGGTGCTGATTCTGGTCGCCGGCCTGAGCATCAGCGACCCGCGCGAGCGCCCGCTGGAGCATCAGCAGGCGGCCGACCAGGCGCACGCCGAGTTCCGCGTGGCCGGCTCGGATTTTCTCGGCATGCTTGCGCTTTGGCGCTGGTGGCAGCAGACCCGCGCCGGACAATCGCGCAACCAGGCAGACAAGCAGGCGCGCGCGCGCTTTGTTTCGCCGATGCGGCTGCACGAATGGGGCCAGCTCTACGCCCAGTTGCGCGAAGTCGCGCGCGAGACCGGCTGGCAGGCCGGCAACCTCAGGCCCGACGACGAGGCCCGTGCCGAGGCCATCCATCGATCGCTGCTGGCCGGCCTGCTGGCCCAGGTCGGCCAGCACGTTGAGGACGGCGAATACTCGGGCGCTCGCGGCCACAAGTTCCGAATCTTTCCAGGCTCGGCGCTGGCGCGCGCGCGCCCGGGCTGGATCATGGCCGCCGAACTGGTCGAAACCAGCCGGCCCTTTGCGCGCGTGGCCGCCGCCATCCAGCCCGGCTGGCTGGAACAGCAGGCCACCCACCTGATCCGCTCCAGCGTGTTCGACCCGCACTGGGATCGACGGGGTGGCCGCGTGATGGGGTACCAGCGGGTCACGTTGTTCGGCCTGACGCTGGTCGAAAAACGCCAGGTACACTACGGGCCACACGAGCCCCGTGAGGCGCGCGAGATGTTCATCCGGCACGCACTGGTGCGCGCCGAGATGAACCATCGCGCGGCCTTCCTGAAACGCAACGAAGCGCTCAAACGCGAACTTGCCGTGCATGAGCACAAGCGTCGGCAGCGCGACATTCTGGCCGACGAGGACACGCTGGTGGAATTCTTCGCCGGGCGTCTGCCCGAGACGATATTCACGGTCAAGGCCTTTGCTCGCTGGTACGAATCGCTGGCCGCCGACCGCCAGCAGGAGCTGCTGTACGACCACGCCACACTATTGCGCCCGGATGCGCAAACCAGCGGCGAGGAGTTTCCCGACCGGCTGATCGCAGACACCGAGTCGTTTCGGCTGACATCCGGGTGACCGCCGAGGATGGCCGGATTCTGGACGAAGGCCGCGACCTGGCCGCGCTGCAGGCCGACCTCGGCGAGCGCGCGCGCCGCGACTTCATGGCCCGGCAGGCCGAACAGTGGCAGCGCGATGGCATTGGCAGCTTCGCCGGTCTGGAATTACCCGAACAAGTCGTTACACGCACCGGCCATAGCGCCTGGCCAGCGCTGGTCGACCAGGGCAACGCGGCCGGCCTGCGGTTGTTCGACGACGAGGACGAGGCGCGGGTCGCGCATCTTGGCGGCGTCCACCGGCTGATGCTGATTGCGGTGGCCGACAAGCTTAAGTACATTGCCAAGAAACACCGCCTTTCGCGCGCCGCAGCGCTGGCCTGGACGCGCGTCGACGATGTCGCAAGGCTCGAGGCCGCGCTCGGTCGGCGCGTGGTCTGGGACCTGCTCGGCGATGCCTGGATGGTGCGCGATGCCGGGGCCTTCAAACGGCTGGAGGATGCGATTCGGCCGCTGCTGGTGGACCGCTGCCAAAAGGCGCTCGAAGCGCTTGACCGGACGCTTCTCGCCTGGCACCGGATCACGCGGCGGCTGGACCAGCTTGGCCCGGCCCAGCCTTCGACCCAGGCCGATATCGCCTCGCAGCTCGACGATCTGATGTACGCCGATTTTGTCAGCGATATTTCAAGCGAGCGGCTGGCTCACTATCCGCGCTACCTGGACGCCATCGACCTGCGACTGGACGCGCTCGAGCTCGATCCCCGGCGTGACGTCCAACGCCAGGCTGAGGTCGAGCCGTGGTGGCAGTTCTATCTCGATCAACTCTCCCGACACGGCCGCTACACGGTCGAACTCGATGCCTATCGCTGGCTGATCGAAGAATACCGGGTCCAGGTGTTTGCCCAGCAACTCGGCACCGCCGTCAAGGTCTCGAAAAAGCGGCTGCAACAGGCTCGCCACACGGTCGAGGCACCGGCGACCGCGTAACGGCCAGGCGCGGGCGGCCGCAATGGGCGGTCGAAACGGCATACGGGACGCGCGCACGACCCCGCCCGGAATCAAACCTCCGCTACAATCTGAGGCCGCATCCTTCAGGACATTTCATGGGCAACCGCCTTTCAAAAATCTACACGCGGACCGGCGACGACGGCACGACCGGTCTTGGAGACGGCTCGCGCATCCAGAAAGACAGCCTGCGGGTCGAAGCCTACGGGACGGTCGATGAATTCAACAGCGCGATTGGGGTCGTGATCACGACACTCGACAACGACCCGATTGCGTCGATCCTGCTGGATGTGCAGCACGACCTGTTCGATCTCGGCGGCGAGTTGTGTATTCCGGGCACCTCGATCATCGGCGACCGGCATACCAAACGGCTCGAAAAAGAACTGGACCGTCTCAACGCCGATCTGCCGCCGTTGAAAGACTTTATCCTTCCCGGCGGCAGTGCCGCAGC
>JAIVHD010000119.1 GCA_020201235.1 Lysobacteraceae bacterium | reverse complement strand
GGAGCCAGATTTTTCGATCTTTTGAGGCGAATAGTGGGCCTATTTAACGAAAAAGAGCGGGAAATCTGGCCCAATCCGGCTTTTCCGCAGTAGATCAGCGTTAAGTCCGACAGGCTGCTAGGCAGCGAACGCTTTTCGGGCCGCGTGGTTGACGCTGGAATATGCCCGGCATCGCGCTCAGTCGGCCGGGTGCTTTTTGGAGCAGTCCTTTCGCGAATCAGTAATGGATTGTTGCGTCCGAATATGCTACAAAGGGCGTCGTCACGCGACCTCAGCCCAAATGCGGTGCGCTTGAAGTGATGGAACCAAGAAGGAATGGCCGGGACGTCATTTTTCGGGTAGGATTATCCCGGTTGCGATTCGGTGCAGTGGATGATGGCTTGATGTTGAATAATCCCTGCTGACGTTCGATTGACAATCATGATTTCGCCGGGGTTTCGTTTCCGGTGAATTGACTGAAACCAAAAAATGACCGTAAAGCTCAAGCTTCGGGGAGAAAATTGATGAAGTATCGCCTGATTCCAGCGCTCGCGCTGGTTGTAACAGTTCTTGCCGGCTGCGGCGGAAGTTCGAGCACGCCGCGCTCCGTGCCGGTCGTGCCGGTAACCAATCCGGGTGGCGCGCCGACAAGCGATGTCATTACCGCGAATTTCGATCCGGCCGGGGGTGTTCTGCCGTTCCCGAACAATCTTCTGTTGTCCGGCAGCGGTGATCTGACGCTGAATATTCCGGTCGCCGATCCCGATGACATCAGCGATCCGCAGGTTGCGTTGAATGCCCTCGATGGTTTCAGCACGGTCAGTCCGTGGACATTCACGTTTTCCGATCCGGTTGATCCGGCAACCATTGTTCCGGGCAGTAGCGTGCGCCTGTTCGAAGTGCAACTGGTCTTTGGCACCATCGCGGTTCAGCAGGTCATCCGCGAGTTGGTGCCCGGCCAGGATTTTGTAGCCACGGTCGCAGGCACGGACCCGACCGGTCGGACGATTGCTGTTGTTCCGCTGCGGCCCGCTGGTCACCGAGGGTGGCGTGAGCACCGAACCGCTGCTTGACAATCAAACCGCTCAGGCACTGGAGCCGTTGCGCCAGTTGGTCAACTCGCAGGAGAACGCAGCTCAGGCCGCCGGTCTCAATCGCGACGATATCGTGTTGTCCTGGACGGCCACCACCCAGGCGATTACTCCGGTGTTGAGCGTGATTCGTTCGACCCTCGGATCGACCAGTTCGACCCTGGCGCCGACCGGGCTGAGCACGGCCGACGTGCTGCCGCCCGGCGCATCGCCCGGCATCGCCGATTTATTCATTGGAATTGTTGAGCTGCCGTATTTCCTCGGCGTGCCAAGCGCCGAAAATCCGACCGCGCCGCTGAACCAGTTCTGGCAGGCCTCGCCCGGCAATTACATCCCGCCGTTCGATTCGCTGGGTCTCGACCCCACATCGACCAACATCACGGTTGCCAATCCGCTTCCGGTTGAACGCGACCGCCAGAACGTGCCGGTGCTGGTGACGGTGCCCAACCAGTTCTCCGGGCAGGTCAGGCCGGCCGGCGGCTGGCCGGTGGTGATCTTCCAGCACGGCATTACCGGCAACCGGTCGCAGGCACTGGCGTTGGCCGACACCATGGCATCGATCGGTGTTGCCGTCGTGTCCATGGATCTGCCGCTGCACGGAATTACCCAGACCAATTCGATGGACCCGTCCCAGCCGCTGGCTGCGCTGTACGTAGGTAACACGCCGTTTGCCCCGATTGCCAATGAGCGAACCTTCGATCTCGACCTGCAAGACAACGCCTCGGGCGCACCCGGGCCGGATGGCCAGATTGATTCCTCGGGCGCGTTCTTCATCAATCTGCAAAGCCTGCTGACGGCGCGCGATAACCTGCGCCAGGGCCAAGTCGATTTGTCGACGCTCGCGTTGAACGTGCCGTTCATGGACCTCGACGGCGACTCCCTGCCGGATTTCGACGGTTCGAATATCAGTTTCATCGGGCTTTCGCTGGGCTCGATCGTCGGTACGGCGTTTCTCGCCGTCGAGCCGACCGTGAACAACGCCGTACTTTCGGTTCCGGGCGGTGGTATCGCCAATTTGCTGGCCGGGTCCCAGACCTTCGGGCCAGTCATCCGGGCCGGCTTGCAGCAGGCCGGGGTTGAGCCGGACTCGGCTGCTTTCTTCCAGTTCCTCGGTGCCGCCCAACAGGTCGTCGATTCGGCCGACCCGATCAACTGGGGGGCAACCGTGGTCCAGAGCAACAGCATTTTGCTGCATCAGGTGGCCGGCGATACGGTCGTACCGAATAGCGTCCAGGGCGCACCGCTGGCCGGTACCGAGCCGCTGATTCGGATCATGGGTCTGGATGCGATAACCGCGACCACCCAGGATGCCGCCGGAATTCGCGGCGCGACCCGCTTCATACAGGGATCGCACGGTTCGTTACTCGACCCGACCGCCAGCCCGGCAGTAACGGCGGAAATGCAAGGCCAGGCCGCAAGCCTGATTGCAAGCGGCGGCACAACCGTGGTTGTCAACGATCCGTCCGTAATCCAGATCGACTGAGCCTAAGGGAGACTTTAAAACAATGAATATTCAAACATCTAACTCCGGGATTCCCGTGCTCCGTCCATCGTTGCTTGCTGCAGCCGTCGGCTTTGCGCTTTCATCCGGAATGGTCCAGGCACTGGATTTCAGCGGTCCGAACTACAGCCTCAATATCGATACAGTCGTGTCGTACTCGATTGGTCTGCGGGTTGCCGACCGCGACGACGATCTGGTCGGCAAGGCCGCCTTTAATCCGGCGATCTCGGTATTTACGATCGAGCAGCAAATTGCCGCGCCAGGCCGGTTCTCCAACAACTCCGACGACGGTAACCAGAATTTCGATTCCGGAGAAGTCATCTTCAACCAGGCGCGCATCACCTCGGAAATGGAGTTCAGCTACAAGAACTACGGGATGTTCCTGCGCGGCAACTTTTTTCGCGATTTTAAGCTCGAGGAGAAAAACGCTCTGAGTGAAGACGCCAAGGACATCGTTGGTCAGCGCGCGCGCATGCTGGACGCCTATGTGTACGGCAATTTCGATCTCGACGAAACGCGCCGACTGTCGCTGCGCGTTGGCCGCCAGGTCGTGAGTTGGGGCGAAAGCACGTTTATCCCCGGTGGCCTGAGCGTGCTCAACCCGGTTGATGTGACCGCGCTCCGAACCGCTGGTGCTGAACTTCGTGACGCCTTTATTCCGCTGGGCATGGTCCATGCGTCGGTCGACCTGAGCCGCAACCTGTCTTTCGAAGGTCTTTTCATGTTTGAGTGGGACCGGGTCGAGGCCGAGCCCAGAGGTACGTTCTTTTCGACCAATGATTTCGCGGTCGATGGCGGACGCTACGCCATGCTTGGCTTCGGGCGTTTCCCGGATGACCCGCTGAACCTGCCCGGTTGCGGCGTTGATCCGACCCCGATCGGCTGTTTTCCAGCCGGAGCCCTGCCGCGTGCTGATGACGACCGGCCCGGTGAAAGCGGCCAGTACGGTGCGGCGCTGCGGTATTTCGCGCCCTGGTTGAACGATACTGAGTTCGGGCTGTTTTATCTGCACTACCACAGCCGGCTGCCGCTTATCAGCGGTACATCGGTCACCAGCACCAATACCGCTTCGGGTCGCTTCAATGTCGTATACCCGGAAGATATCGATGTCATCGCCGGCAGCTTCAACACAACCATTCTCGACAGCAAGTGGGCCTGGCAGGGCGAGGTCAGCTACAGCCCGAACCTGCCGTTGCAGATCGACGATGTCGAAGTGCTGTTTGCCGGACTTTCACCCTTAAACGCAGTCCTCCCGGAACCGGCACTTCGCTTCAACAGTCAGTTGGGCCAGTTCGCGCCGGGTGAGGATATTCGTGGGTTCATGAAACGCGATGTCTCGCGTGCCCAGATGACCTTCACCCGTTTGACCGGGCCGGTGGGCTGGTTGCGCGCCAATGACGTTGCGCTGGTCGGCGAGGTCGGTGCCATGCACGTCTGGGATCTTCCCAATACCTCGGAATTGCGCTTTGACGGCCCCGGAACGGATACCGGCGGCGGCCTCGGCAGCGAGCTCAACGGCGGCGATCTTCGCAATCCAGTGACCACCAACGACGGATTTGCCACCAGCTTCAGCTGGGGTTACCGTCTGGTCATTGCGCCAACCTACAACTCGTTTATGGGCACGGCGTGGAACTTGTCGCCGCGCGTTGCATTTAATCACGATGTCAACGGCGTTTCGCCGGGACCGGGCGGAAACTTCATCGAAGACCGCAAGTCGATCACGGTAGGCGCAAATTTCAGTCTTCTGAGCCGTTGGGGTGTTAATTTCGGTTACACCAATTTCTTCGGAGGCGGTAAAAACAATCTGCTCAAGGATCGCGACTTCGTTTCAGCCGCGATCAACTACTCGTTCTAATTCGGAGGAATCTCATGTCGAGTCAAGCAAATCAACCCATCGGGCGGCTACTGGGCGCGATCATCATGGCGGTCACCTT
>JAIVHD010000118.1 GCA_020201235.1 Lysobacteraceae bacterium | reverse complement strand
GCCCAGTTCGGCATGTTGAACTCGCTGACCGACCTGGGCACGCCGTTTCCACCCGGATGCCTGTCGATCGAAATTCCCGAGCTTCCACAAGACGGTGACGCTGTGCTGGTTAATCAGAACATCAACGTAGCGTCGATCAACAGCAGCAGTCGCAATGCCACCGTGCGGGTACTGATCTGGCGCGTGGCCTGTGCCGACGAGGGCTTTTCGACCGTGCTGGTGCGCCTGCAGCAAGTTGGCGGCAGCAACGCGGTTGTCGTTCCCCGGCTCTACGCCGAAGCCGGAATTGTCGACGTGCCCGGTCATCAAGCGCAGCTCCTGCTGAACCCCGGTTCGGGCAACGTTGGGGCGACGGGTGACTTCGTCACGACTGGCGGCACAACCTGGATGCTGGCTGTCGACCCGTTGTCGATCGACAGCACGACGACCTTCCTGCCGGACGATTACAACGAGATCTTCACGCTGGAACTCAACTGGGGTGCCTTCGCCACGGCCCAGCCCGAGGGCTTCCGCTTTGAACTGGACCGCTTCGAGCCCTCGGTGGACGGCCCGCAATTCGACAATCCGGTCCTCAACGGCCGCTTCAGCGGCCAATGGGTATCGCCGGACCGCAATTTCCAGGGCCTGGTGTTGCAAATTGGCGAGCAGGTCGAGGATAACTTTGTGTTCGCAATCTTTTTCACCTTCCTCGACGGCCAGCCGTTCTGGCTGGTTGCCAATTCAGAACCGGCACCGATGGAACCCGGCCCGATTACGCTCGACATGCTGGTGCTCGATCAGGGCGGGTTCATCACCGATGCCAGCCAGCCGGCCCGCGACGATGTCAACCTCGAGCCGGCCGGCCAGATCACGATTCGGGTCATCGATTGCGGAAATCTGGCGGTTGACTACGACCTCACGCCGATCGGCAAAGGTAGTGGCACGTTGCCGTTCGAGCGACTGATCCGCATCGCAGGCTACGACTGCAACCCTTGGCAATAAACCCTTTGTCCCGCCTGATTCACCACTCTCGGTCACGAGGCGTGGCTGTTACAGTCGGTGCGGTGGTGAATACGGCGGGCTTACGCTGGCGTTCAACCGGCCGCTCCCGTGCCTCAGCGATCGAACATCGATCCTTTCTCGCACTACAATCACGTGCACGACCGATCACCCCGGCGCGATCGATCAGCGGGTGCAACGGGTCTCATCCTTCCCTTTATTTCGCAGGAAATTCGCAATCATGAAATCAAGCTTGATCCGCCTCGTCATACTGGCCATGATCGGTGTCCTGATCGGCGCATACTTCTGGTTCGACCTCGGCCAATACTTCAGCCTTGACGAACTTCGTCAACGGCGCGATCAGCTGTTGGCCTTCACCGATAAAAACTTCTGGCTGATGCTGGCCGGCTTTATGTTGGCGTATATCGTCATGGCTGCGCTTTCGCTACCCGGCGCGGCTGTACTGACGCTGGCCGGCGGTGCCTTGTTCGGGTTGCTGGCCGGGACCATCGCAGTATCCTTCGCATCGAGCATTGGTGCCACGCTTGTATTCCTGGCCGCGCGTTTCCTGTTTCGGGACACCATCCAACGCAAGTTCGACAAGCGACTCAAAGCAATTAATGCCGGAGTCGAAAAAGACGGTGCCTTTTACCTGCTTGCGTTGCGGCTGGTGCCGGTCTTTCCATTCTGGGTCATCAATCTGGTCATGGCGCTGACGCCGATCAAGACCTCGACCTACTATTGGGTCAGCCAAATCGGCATGCTTCCGGCAACCATTGTGTATGTTAATGCCGGCACGCAATTGAGCCAAATCGAGTCGACCGGCGATATTCTCTCGCCCGGGTTGATCGGTGCCTTCGTGTTACTGGGGCTGCTGCCGCTGATTCTGCGCTGGGTGCTGCGCATCCTCAAAAACCGAAAAATTTACGCCGGCCATGTCAAGCCCAAATCTTTCGACTACAACCTGGTCGTCATCGGCGCCGGTTCGGCCGGCCTGGTTTCGTCTTACATCGGTGCCACCATCAAGGCGCGCGTGGCCCTGATTGAGAAAAACAAGATGGGCGGAGACTGTCTGAACACCGGCTGCGTACCGTCCAAGGCGCTGCTGCGCACAGCACGGCTGGTCCAGGAAGCGCGCGATTCAGAACGCTACGGCATCAAGCGAATGACCTCGGAATTTTCACTGTCCGACATCATGTCCCGCGTTCGCGAAGTCATCACCAGGATTGAACCGCACGATTCTCCCGAACGCTACCGCGCCATGGGCGTCGATGTCATCCATGGCGAAGCCCGACTGGTCTCGCCGTGGGCGGTTGAGGTCGCCGGCAAGACGCTGACCGCGCGCTCGATCATCCTGGCGACCGGTGCCGAACCGCTAGTGCCGCCGATCGAGGGTCTGGACAAAGTCGACTATCTGACCAGCGACAGTGTTTGGGAACTCGACCAATTGCCCCGGCGATTGACCGTGCTGGGTGGCGGCCCAATCGGTGCCGAGCTGGCGCAGGCGTTTGCGCGGCTTGGCTGTTCGGTCACGGTGGTGGAAATGGCCGACCGAATGCTGCCGCGCGAAGACCCGGACGCCAGCGAGCAGTTGATGCGCCGACTCGAGCACGAGGGACTTACGCTGGCCACCAGCCACAAGGCCTTACGCTTCGAGGCCCGGGAAAAAGGCGGCCGGGTGATCTGCAAACACGAGGATCGCGAAGTGCCGATCGAATTCGACCGGATTCTGGTCGCTTTGGGCCGCAAGGCCCGAACACAGGGCTTTGGTCTTGAACAACTCGGGGTTCGCATCAGCCAGCGCGGCACGATCGAAACCGATCCGTTTTTGCGTACCAATTTCCCCAACATCCTGGTCTGCGGCGATGTCGCAGGCCCTTACCAGTTCACGCACGTCGCGGCGCACCAGGCCTGGTTTGCATCGGTCAACGCGCTGCTGTCGCCGTTCTGGTCGTTCCGGGCTGACTACCGCGTTATACCCTGGGCGACCTTTACCGACCCTGAAGTCGCACGCGTCGGCCTGAGCGAAACCGAAGCGCGCGAGCAGGAAATCGACTACGAGGTGACCCGCTACGGCATCGATGACCTCGATCGCGCGATCGCCGACAGTGCAGATTCGGGCTTTGTCAAGGTGCTGACCGAACCCGGCAATGACAAAATCCTGGGTGCCACTATCGTCGGCCAGCATGCCGGCGAACTGATCGCTGAATTCATCCTCGCCATGAAGCACAAGCTGGGCCTGAACAAGATTCTCGGCACCATCCATATTTATCCAACCATGAATGAAGCCAACAAGTACGCGGCCGGCGAATGGAAGAAAGCGCGCAAACCCGAAGGCGCACTGAAGCTGGCCGAACGCTTCTTTCGCTGGCGGCGCGGCTAGCAGCCTGTCGGACTTAACGCTGATCTACTGCGGAAAAGCCGGATTGGGCCAGATTTCCCGCTCTTTTTCGTTTAATAGGCCCACTATTCGCCTCAAAAGATCGAAAAATCTGGCTCCAGCCGGACTTTCCCTCGCCACGATCGGTTAAGTC
>JAIVHD010000117.1 GCA_020201235.1 Lysobacteraceae bacterium | reverse complement strand
GCTTCGGCCTGCGTGCCGCGCCCCTTGACCGTACCGGCCGGGCGCCCCGGGCCTTCGGGGTTGGGATCGATCACCGTCACCGGCCTGCCCTGCTGCACCAGCAGATTGGCCGTGGCGCGCCCGGCTCGCGAATACCCGCAAACGATCCAGTCGCCCCCGGGCACGTCACGCGGCTTCGGCAGAGCGGCGTCGGGCCCGGATGAAATCCAGTGATAGAGCCGGAACAGGTCCGGTCGCGTGATCGCCAGTTCCATCCGGCGGATGTACTCGTCGACCGGGTTGATCACGTAGTCGGTTTCGAACGAGCGCATATTGGCCGCTGCGGTGTTGGTATTGGCCCGCGCGTGAACGACCAGATTGTGGTTGAGCAGCTTGGCGCTGATCGCGACCTTTAGGTTGATTGTGTCGCTGCCGGTCACCGCGATGACACCGGCGCACCAGCGGCTGCGCAAGCCGGCCTCGATCAGGTTGTCGGGCTTTTGCGCGTCCATCCCGAAGGCCGTGACCGAAGCCCCCAGGTCCTCGACTTCCAGCGTGTCGATCTTCTCGTGCTTGTTTTCCAGCACGACCACCGGATGGCCCCGGGCACTGAGCGCGCGCACCAGAATGCGCCCGGTGTCTCCATAGCCGCAGACCAGGTAGAACGGCTGATTCATTGCACGCACGCCGCGCGATTGACGCGCCCGGCGCAGCGCATTGCCAAAGATGGGGTCCTGCATCAGCGAGATGATCGAGCTGATCGAAAACAGCCACGCGATCACGGTCAGGTAGATGCTGACGATCGTCCACATGCGCTGGGCCGGCGTGAACTCGTAGGGCACCTCGCCGAAGCCGATCGTGCTGCCCGTGTAGCTGACCACGTAGAACGCCTCGAACAGGCTCATGCGCCATGGCTGGCCCTGATCGTCGATGCCGGGCATCAGCGTGAATCCGAGCGTGGCGATGGTGTAGGCCGAGATCAGCACGACCAGCGGCACGCGCATGCGCCGGAAGAACAAAAACAGCAGCGATTCGGTTCTCACGCCCGGGGGCCCAACAGGCATCAGCGGCTCAGACCGGCCGTCTCCAGCGTCAGCAGCACCACCGACAGCAGGTTGGCCAACAGCGCGCCGCCGGAAAGCGACACGATGCTCGCCATTACCGCTGGCGTCAAACCATGATCGGTCATATGTGCCGCTACCGCCCAGGTAATGGCCGCCGCGATCAACTGCAGGTCCACTACCAGACTGGAAGCGAACAACACCGCACCAATCTGCGAGCGCTCGCCGAATTTCAGCACCGTGGCGATCAGACCGACGGCCAGCGCGGCGAACAATTCATAAACATTATGATGCTCGGGATTGTCGATATCGCCGATGAAGAAACCGAAATTCAGCGTCAGCGCCAGCAGCACGAAGAAACCAAAAACCACCTTGCCCATGTTCATAACCCGAAGCCCTCAAGGAAATCTACAAGCATTATGCCCGAAGCTCCGAGGGGGATTCCAAACTCGAGATCATGTGCGCGCGGCAACAGAGCATACCCTCGCGCATGCGCGATCCACCCGGCGAAATCTTTCCTGGATGAGCTGCCACCTGCCGTCCGTCGCGGCTATCGCGCCCAGTCGATCAAAATCCGCAGATGGTAGGTGGTGCCCGGTGCCGGTTCAAAAAATCTGCCGCCGAAGGCATTGACACGGACGTTATCGATGTAGTGCTCGTCGAACAGGTTGGCGACGCCGGCCGAAACGTCAAAATCCAGTCGACCGGCGGAAAAACTTCGGCCGGCGTGGACGTCCACGGTGGCGTAATCCGGACTGGCTGCGGTGTTGGCGTTGTCGGCGACAACTTCGCTTGCGGCACGCAGGTCGATTCCGGCGTAATAGCCGGCCGGGCCGGACCAGCCCAGCGCGCCGAAGCCGCGGTGACGCGGCACGCCTGGAAGGCGGTTGCCGCTGAAGTTCCCGTCAGGCGTCACGAATCGATCGAATTCGAAGTCCGACCAGGTATAACCTGCGCGCAACTGCCAATGCTCGTCCAGCTTTCCCGAGGCTGCCAGCTCCAGACCGATTCGGGTCGATCGCCCGGCGTTGCGAAAGAAGTCGCGCCCACTACCGGAAAATTCCGGCACCTCGAAGCTGGTGATGGCATCGTCGATCCGGGCCCGAAAGACACTTGCCTCGTAGCGCCAGGAGGCGCTCGCGGTGCCGCGCAGACCGGCCTCGAAGCTGCGCGCGGTCTGGGGCTCGAGCGCACGATTGAAGCCGCCACCGGCACCGGGGTCTTCGGGGTTGGCAAGTTCGGTGGTCGTCGGCGTCTGAAAGGCCGAGCCAAAATTGGCGTATACGCTCAGCGAATCAAGCGCACGCCAAGCGATACCCGCCCCCGGGCTGGCCTCGCGCCAGGTTCGCCGGCCCGAATCGTCGCCGTTGACGAGCAGCCGATCGTCGACATCCAGGCGCACTTCGTCGAAACGCACGCCGGTGCGCAAGGTCCAGTCCGGAGCCAGACGGACGCGGTGCTGCGCGTACAGCCCGATCGCCTTGACCTGCTCGTTCTGGTCCAGTACCCGGTCGCCGCGAATTCCGGCCAGGTTGTCAAAACGCAAGCGGTCGTCGTCCTGGCTGCGATAATCGAAACCGGTCGTCAGGCGTTGCGACAGCCCGCCCCATTCGGCGTCGATTTCATATTGACCTTCAAGGCCAGTGAAGGCACGCTCGAAGGCCACCTGACCGCCGCTTTCAAACGGCAAGCGATTTTCGAAATCGCGCAGGAAGGCGAATCCCGATAGCCGCAGCTGCTGACGATTGCCCAAGCGGTGCTCGATGCCGGTGCCAATGCGCCACTGCTCGAGCGATTCCCCGGCATCGAACAGCACGTTGGCATCACGCGCCGCGCGCGGCGCAATGTCGGCCTGCCGGGCCGTGAGCGCGCCGGAGTCCTGCTCATTGGGGGTTTCAAAATAACCGGCCACAGCGTCTAGACGTGTCGCCGTCGAGGGCGTCCAGGCAAGACGGGTATTGACCCGGTATTGCTTGACCGCCGAGTGTCGCCGGAACCCGTCTTGCTCCAACCGGCTGGCGGCAAGGCGGATGCCCAGGCGTTCGTTGCCGCCGGCCAATGCCGCACGGCTGTTGATTAACCCGAAGCTGCCGAAGGTCTGAGCGGCACCGGCCGAGCGCCGGCCATCGGGCCGGCGGGTTGTGATCAGAATGACGCCGCCTGCAGCATTCCCGTACAGCGCGGAGGACGGCCCGCGCAATATTTCGATGCGCTCGATCGATTCGAGGTCAATGCGATCGACCTGCGACTGACCATCCGGCAGCGTCTGCGGAATGCCGTCGACAATCAGCGACACGCCGCGAATGCCGAAGCTGGAACTCGCCCCAAAACCGCGAAGTGCCAAACGCGCGTCCTGGGCAAAGTTGCCCGCGTTCTGAACAAACAGCCCCGGCACCTGCTGGAGCAGTTCGACCAGGCTGGTGAGCGGCCGGCCGCGCTTGAGCTCCTCGCCCTCCAGCACCGTGACGGCGCCGGAG
>JAIVHD010000344.1 GCA_020201235.1 Lysobacteraceae bacterium | reverse complement strand
ATTTTCAACGAGTTATACGTGCATTTACGAGCCTGAAATTCAGTGTCGTGGAACCTCACCAGCAGTGAGTTTTGGCGACAGGTTCGGAAACACTGTCAAATGCCCACCACTGTTGACTTTCAGAGCTTCAAACGTCGGAATTTATGCAACAGTAGGGTCAATTAAGAACCAAAGGGGTCAAGAACCAAAGTAACCAAAGGGGTCAAGTTTGGTTTAGCGTCAAATCTTGGAAAGTCAATAAATCAAAGGAGCCAGCCCAAGTGCCGGGTTATTTGTTGTAGCTGACGAACGGTTCATATGCCCTATGTTCCATGGCCATCCGACGTCTTCGACTGGAAGAGCACCCGGACACCCCCCCCACGGCAGCAGTTTCGAGGGAATTACGTTCCCGCGGAAACGCTTTTTGAATCGCAATCATTCTCGTCTGCACAGCCGCCGCAGGGCGCCTGACGATACTCAAGCGCTTCTCCGCGAGCCTGCCCCGGTCCTGGAGGGGTAAACCAACCGGGTAGAGGGAAAAAAGGTCTTCCGATTCACATGAAGCGGGGCTACCTACGCTATGCCTGTCCAATTGGCTCATCTGAGTGGGGGGCTCGGCGCGTCGTTGCAGCGGCTCAACCCCGGCCCCCCGCAGGATACGCTCGAGGGCGTGGCGCGGGCATTCTGACCATGTTCCCAATTATTGAGGTTCGTTCATCATTGGCCGAAGCGGTGGAGTATCTGGACACCAAGAGCAAGTTCTGGTATCCCGATGGTGAGCGCCAGACGCTGTTCAAGGCCGAGGAACGCGGGACGGGCGAGGACTGGGCGAAAAAGATTGCCTCTGAGCTCTGCGTCCTGCTGGGCTTGCCGCAAGTACGCGACGATATGGCCGCGGACATGGACGTGAGCCGGCCTGGAGCAACGTCCGCTCGGTCGAGCCTCCTCACCGGACCGGCGAGGAGGCCTTCGGTGTGCTCGCTGGCGCAATATTCCAGCTACAGTGCCTGACCCCGGCTTATTCACCATCCGATCTACTGCGGCGGCCCCAGGCCTCGCGTCTGCGGCGTTTTGCTCGGTCGCGCATCCTCACCGGACAGGCAAGTACGTCTCCGATGCGCTCGGTCGCAAAACGCCGCAGCCACGGGACCTGGAACCGCCCCGCGACGACCGGGTGGTGAATAAGCCGGGCTGACAGCGTCTTGTTACGCAGGGATGGTGAATAATCCGCGGGTACATCAGGCGGGTTAAGTCGGGATTTTGATATAGCGGGTTGGGTCGGCCACGCCGGCATCGGTAAAGCCCGTTCTCCGGATGTGGCACGAATCGCAACGCCCGCATGCACGACCTTCGTCGTCGGCCTGGTAGCACGATACGGTGTTGGCGTAATCCAACCCGAGATCGAGACCGGTCGCGATGATTTCGGCCTTGGTTAGATGGATTAGGGGCGTGTGAATGCGGATCGGGCCGCCTTCAACGGCATAGCGGGTGGCTGTTCGGGCCAGCTCCTCAAAGGCCGCGATGAACTGCGGTCGACAGTCCGGGTAGCCGGAATAGTCGACTGCGTTGACGCCGATGAATAAATGGCCTGTATCAAGCGTTTCGGCCAACCCGAGAGCGATCGCCAGCAGGATGGTGTTTCGGGCCGGTACGTAGGTGACGGGAATGCCGCCTGACTTTAAAGATTGGGTCGGGTCGTGCGAATTGGACTCGGGGATTTCGATTTCAGCGGTCAGGGCGGAGCCGCCGATGGCGCGCAGATCGACTGAAACGGTGCGGTGGGAGGCGGCCCCCAGGGTTTTCGAAACCGCTCGGGCGGCTTCGAGCTCGGCTGAATGGCGCTGGCCGTAGTCCAGCGCCAGCGTGTGGCATTCGAATCGATAGCGACGTATCGCGATCGCCAGTGTGGTTGCCGAGTCCAACCCACCGGACAGTAATATAACGGCCCGGTCGGGGTTCTGCGCCGCGACCGTATCGGGCTGCGCGCTTGATTCCTCAGTCAAACGGCCACAGCCGCTTCAGCAGCCCTCCGCGCTTGTCGTCGTCGATTAGGTCGGCATAATTGAGGTCGAGCACTCGGCGAGTATCCTGGGCGAGCTCGGGCATCTTCAGGCGGTCGTAGGAGCTGGCCATTAATTCAAGCGCTTCGATCGTGGCCGGCGCACCCGGATAGTTCTCGAGCACATAGCGCGCCCGGTTCAGAGCTGCAACGTGCGCGCCGCGCCGGGCATAGTAGCTGCCGACCTCGATTTCGTATTCGGCCATGATGTTTCGCAGGAAAACCATGCGCTGACGGGCATCGGCGATGTAACGGCTGTCGGGGTGGCGTCGAATCAGCTCCTGGAAGTCGCGAAAGGACTGATGCGCCGACTGCTGGTCACGGTCCGAGACGCGGCCGGGCATCAACGTCTCAAGGAAGTTCATGGTCTGCTCGTAGTTGACCAGGCCCTTCATATACCAGGCATAGTCCACATTCGGATGGGTCGGGTAGGTTCTGAGGAAGCGGTCCAGGGTCGCGGTCGCAGCTTCCGGCCGGCCGCCCTTGAACTCGGCATAGGCCATGTCCAGCATGGCTTGTTCGGCGTGTCGTCCGAACGGGAAGCGGATGGTCAGGTCGCGGTAAAGACGGATGGCCTCGGGGTAGTTCTTGGCCGTCAGGGCCCTGTTTGCCGCAGCGTAGGCTTCTTCGGCGTTCGGTCCTTCGTCGCGCTCTTCCTTGCCTCCGCAGCCTTGAAGCAACGCGGCGACCAGCACAAGCGTCATTGTTAAAATTCGCATCGCAGTACAATTGGTGGGTGATTTCCGACATGATAAACGCAAGTCCGTTAAAACGGCATTTAATCTCGTGTACTCGAAAGCCGGGTGACCCCGCTTCCGATGACGGTTTAGAAAACACGAAGATACGCCAGGGCCGGGCGCGGATGATCGACGAGCCGATGGTTGCCGACCGGCCGCCGGCTACTGGATTTGCGGCATCTGCAAGCTCGGCTCTGGATCGCGGCTGGCAGACGAGGACCGGGTATTGCGATTGCGCCGGCGCAATGCCGACGGCTGGCCGATGAGTCCCGGCGCTGAACAGCGTGTGCGGCAACGCGTGGTCGTGACCACAGATCAGGCCGACAGGCGTGTTGATCAGGCCGCAGCCTCGATTTGGAGCGATTACTCGCGCAGCCGGCTGGCCGACTGGATTCGCGGCGGCCAATTGCGGGTTAACGACCAGGTCGTCAAGCCCAATTACCGGCTGAGTACCGGTGAGCACCTGGAACTGAATGCCGAGTTCAGCCGTCACGACAGCAACCCCGAGCCGCAAGCCATGGCGATCGACGTGCTGCACGCCGACGATGCCTTGCTGGTGGTCAACAAGCCCCCGGGGCTGGTCGTGCACCCCGGCTCGGGCAATCTGGACGGGACGCTAATTAACGGTCTTCTGCATTACGACCCACGACTGGAGACGCTGCCGCGCGCAGGTCTGGTTCATCGGCTCGACAAGGACACCTCCGGCTGCCTGATCATCGCGCGCACGGCCTCGGCTCACAATCACC
>JAIVHD010000343.1 GCA_020201235.1 Lysobacteraceae bacterium | reverse complement strand
GCCCTGAACATGCTGGAGCGGGCGCTGGCCGGACACCGGCATGCCGACGATGCGTTCGCCGAAATCGAGACCTTGCGCCGCATCGGCCAGGTGCACAGCCTGCGCGGCGACGCCACGGTCCACCGGCAGCGCGAAGCCAGCGTCAACGCCCGGGCCATTGCGCGTGCGCAATCAATGGGGTCAACAGCCTTGCCGGCGCTGCGCCGGGCCGGGTTTCTGGCCTCGATGCGCGACTTGTATGATCGCCAGATTGACTTGTGGTTGCTGCTGGACCAGCCCAAACGGGCCTGGCGCGTCGCCGGCAGCGCGCGTATGGCTGGTCTGCGCGAGCTTACTCGAGTGCGAGCGCGAAATCGGCAGGACACGCAACGGCAGGTTTTACTGGATCAGCGCGCCGCGACCGTCAGCAGACTGCACGCTGCCACAACAAACGCCTCCCAGTTGGGTGATCGCGATCGATTGCATGTGCGGCGCCAACTGGACCGGATCGGCACCGCGCTTCAAACACTGGAGGCAACCGAGTCAGCGCCCAATGAAGTGCCCGACCTGGAGCCCATCCAGCAGCGGTTGGGACCGGGCCGGTTGTTGCTGAGCTATTACCGCCGGGCCGATGGCGTCCTGTTATGGGTCGTCGACGCTCAGACCGTGCGTATCGAGCGCATCGTCGATGACACGCTCGATGAAGCGGTCGCCGAACTGCTGGGCCGGTTGCGCAACCCGCGCAACGCACCCGGCCGAATCGATCGGCTGACCCGTCATCTCGGGCAGTTGTTGCTGGGGCCGGCCCGGGAACCGCTCGCGCTGGCCGAGGAGATCCTCATCGAGGCCGATGATGTGCTGCACTCGCTGCCGTTTGCGTTACTGTCGCCCGCGCCGGGCATTGTGCCGCCGTTGATTGAGCACAGGCACGTACGCCATGTTCTCTCCGCCACTCCGTTACAGCTCGATTCCGGTGAATCGCGATTAGACCGTCAGTCATCCATGCTGGTGCTGGCCGACCCCGGCTGGCGCAGCGGCCAGCCGGATGCCGCCGTGTATCCCCGCCAAAGCTTGCTCAACCGGCTGCTGCGCGATAGCAGTCTGGCCAGTCTGCCGGGTGCCAGGCGCGAAGCCGAGGCCATCGCCGAATTGACCGACGGGGCGGCCCACGTGCGGTTTTCGCTGGGCCCGAACGCGACGCGCGAATCCGTGCTGGCCGGTGGCTTTTCCGGCTACCGATTGTTGCACCTGGCAACCCACGGTCTGGTCGATCTGGACTATCCCGAACTTTCGTCGCTGCTGTTGGCCTCGGCCAACGGCGCGGGCCCGGCGTTTCTGCGCCCGCATGAAATTGCTGAACTGGATATCGATGCCGAACTGGTGGTGCTGAGCGGCTGCGAGACGGGGCTGGGCAAAACCTTCGCCGGCAGCGGCGCGTTCAGCCTGGCGCGACCATTTCTGATCGCCGGTGCTGAACAGGTGCTGGCATCCTTATGGAAGGTCGACGATCACCGAACCGCGTTGTTCATGCAACGCTTCTACCAGCACCTGCTAACCGAATCGCGCACACCGGCCCAGGCGCTGGCAAGGGCCCAGCGCTGGATGCGCCGGCAACCGGCAACCACGCATCCGTATTACTGGGCCGGCTTCGTGCTGACCAGCGCCGGCCTTTCCGGACCGGACCCCTCAGCCACCGTCGCGCGTGTTCAAACCGACGGACTCTGAACCGGGCTTATTCACCATCCCTGCTACTGCGACGCCATCCGGCCCCCGATCTGCGGTGTTTCGCCTGGTCGCGCATCCTCACCGGACAGGCACTCACGTCCCGGGTTCTTTATGTTTCGTAATTGAGGTTCAGGCGGCGTCGCTTTCGGTTCTGTTGCGCCCGTTACGCTTGGCGCGATAAAGCGCCTTGTCCGCGCGCCCGACCAGGGTGTTGACGTCGTCGCCCGGGCGATATGTGGCCAGGCCCATGCTGATCGTGATGTTGCCCGCTTTGGGATGCTTGAAGCGCTTGAGAGATGCATGCATGCGTTCGGCAACATTCAGAGCGCTCTCCTGGTCGTTATAAGGCAGCAAGAGCAAAAACTCCTCGCCGCCCCAGCGAATCGGCTTGTCTGTCTCGCGCAGAGTCTTTCGCAATTTCTTGCCCAGGCTCTTCAATACTTCATCGCCAACGGCGTGTCCATAACGGTCGTTGCAAGCCTTAAAATGATCGATATCAACCATCCCCACACTCCAGGGCTGATTGTGGCGCCGAGCCAGCTTAAATTGTCGCTCGAGCAGTTCCACGCCATGATTGCGAGTGACCAGGCCGGTCAGCGTGTCCAAGTTGGCCCGCCGAATCAATTTGGATTGGGCCTGAATGAATTCGCTTACATCGTGCTGGACCGAAAGGTAGTAGCGGGTTTCGCCCGCCGGGTTGCGAACCGGTGAGATATTCCATTCGACGTGGTAGGGCTGGCCGTCCTTCCGATAGTTGACGGTGCGACCTTCAAAGCTCAGACCCTGATCGAGGCGGCGGCGAAGTTCCTTAATCATCACCCGGTCGGTCTCCGGGCCCTGAAGAATTCGCGGGGTCTGGCCGATCAGTTCCTCGACGGGGTAGCCGGTCTGGCGCGCAAATGCCGGATTGGCGTAAACGATGCGGGGGCCGGGCGGGTCGAGCTGTGCCTCGGTCACGATCACGGCGTTGTATGCCTGATCGAGGGCAGCCTGCAACACGTTTGGATCCAGGCCCGAGGACGCGGTTTGCAGCTTAGCTTCCTTAGGCAATTTTGATATGTCCTGATCTGGTTTCATAAATTTCACTCGGCTCGTGTGTCGCAGCCTAATCCTAACTTCAAGCAATGATCTGGGCAGGCAGGGCAGTGTACTTATTAACCGTCTCATATTAGTATAGACATAACACAATGCCTGAAGTATAATAGCGGCATGACCCAGAAAGCGCCTAAGAACGACGCTCGCAGCTTGAATCACCAAACGCTGACTGAGCTACGCAAGCGGGCCGTATCCAGCGTACAGAAGGGGCAGAGTCCTGAAGTGGTTGCGAAAGCCCTGGGTGTAACGCGGGCTGCGATGTACAACTGGCTGGCACTCTATCGCAAAGGCGGCTGGGGTGCACTTGATGCCAAGAAGCGCGGCGGCAGAAAGCCCAAGCTTGATGGTAAGAAACTTCAGTGGCTTTATGACACGATCACCTCAAAGAATCCGTTGCAGCTCAAGTTCACGTTTGCGCTGTGGACATCAAAGATGGTTGGCGAACTGATTGAATGGCAATTTGGTATCCACTACAGCAAGGCATCGGTGTGCCGCTTGCTCAATCAATTGGGCCTGACGCCACAGCGGCCACTGTGGCGAGCCTACCAGCAGTCTGAAGAACGAGTTCAGCAGTGGCTGGATGAGGAATATCCCGCCATTCAGGAACGTGCGCGCAAGGAAAACGCCCGGATTTTCTTTGCCGATGAGGCCGGGATCCGCTCTGATCACCACGCCGGGACAACTTGGGCGAAGAAGGGTGAGACCCCGGTCGTTAGCAGTACC
>JAIVHD010000116.1 GCA_020201235.1 Lysobacteraceae bacterium | reverse complement strand
GTGTTGATCCAGAGCGTTTCCAGCGTGTTCAAATGCACGCGCGCCCGGCGCGCGCCGCTGGCGGTGCGCTCCGGGTCTCGAAATTTGCGCGGGTCCAGTAAATTTTCGGTGATGGTGATCTTCACGGGCTGCAAAAAGGGGCTCCTTTAAAACGAATCGACGCCATCCAGCGCCACTCGGAATACCTTAGCACCTGCTTGCATATTTGGATACGCTGGCGTACTCTTTCTTTGGGAACGGTCAATCTGGCCGTGCGTTGACAGTACTGTACCGAAATCCGGGCCGCCATCAGTTGCGGACCACCAGCTCAATGATCGGCATGCACCGACTCAAAGCGGATTGCGTTGTCGGCGGGCTGTTTGACTGAATTCGGTGCCAATGGAGGGGAAGTGATATGTTCATTCGATGGTTTGGTTCAATTTTGCTGCTGATTGCAACCGGGATTCCGGGGCAGGTCCAGGCCAACTATACGGAAACGCAGCATCCGATTGTTCTGGTCCACGGGCTATTAGGTTTCGACAGCCTGCTCGGCGTGCTCGACTATTTTTTTCTTATACCTGCCAATCTCCAATCCGGTGGCGCTACGGTGTACGTCGCAAACGTTTCGGCCAGCAACAACTCGGTCGTGCGGGGCGAACAGCTGATCGCCGAGCTGGATACACTGCGAGCGTTGCAGGGACACCAGCGATTCAACCTGATCGGGCACAGTCACGGCGGACCGACAATTCGATACGTCGCTTCGGTGCGCCCGGACCTGGCGGCCTCAGTCACCTCGGTTGGAAGTCCCCATACCGGAAGCGCGGTCGCCGACGCCATTCGCGCTGGCGCACCACCGGGCTCGGCCGCCGAAAGTTTGCTGGCCGGCCTGATCGATGGCCTGGGCACGTTTATTGACTTGCTGTCCGGCGATGTACTTCCACAGGATTCGCTAGGTGCGCTGGAATCGCTAAACTCCAACGGCGCGGCGATTTTTAACGCGCAGCATCCGCAAGGCCTGCCGACCACCCGCTGCGGCCATGGGCCGGCGGTCGTCAACGGCGTACGCTATTACTCGTTCGGTGGCGTTTGGCCAATCAGCAACGCGCTCGATCCTTCCGATTACTTTCTGGGTCCGGCTAGCCTGTTCTTCGGCTTTCAAGCCAACGACGGCCTGGTCGAGCGTTGCTCGTCGCACCTCGGCACCGTTGTTCGAAGCAACTATCCCTGGAATCATCTCGATCAGGTTAACCAGGTCATCGGTTTGCGTGGATTGTTCACGCCAAATCCGATCAGCGTCTACCGGGCGCATGCCAATCGCCTAAAGAACGCCGGCTTGTAGCCGGGCCAGTCCGGTGGTGCCGCAAAGAATTTTGCAAGTGACGGTCACGCTGTTGCTGGCGCTGATCGCAATCGTGCTATTGAAAGCAACCGTCACGGCTGAACCGGTCAGCTCGGCAGACACGATTAAATCTCGGGGCGACCAACGGCTAGACGACGCTCCAATGAGACAGCGTGACGCGCGGCGGCCGATCTGGCTGATGCCCGGCGAGGAATTGCGGCATTCCGAGCAAGCATACGCGCATTCGACAATAAGCCAGATCCAATCGTCGGATGCATCGCCTGATTCACTGTATGGCACCACACCCGACGGGCAGCTTCGCTTCGATTCGCGCGGCGTAGTCATCGATCGTGAACTACGCCATCGTTTCGATTACTGGTTGACAAGGATCGGCGAGACGCCACTGTCGGTCATTCGCGACCAACTTGAGGCCTCGCTGGCGTCTGAATTTGGCACCGCGCGGGCGACCGCCGTTGTTGCCGAATTCGACCTCTATATCGAATACCTAATGGCTGTCGAATCGCTGCTGCCGGCCCCGTCCGCCAGTCAGCGTCAAAGACATGCCGCCCAGGTCGAGCTTCAACAAACGTTGCTAGGCAGCACCCGGGCCGAGGTCTGGTTCGGGGAAGAAAATCGCTATATCGAACACATCCTGAGCATGCACCAAGACGAACCGGTGCCTCGAACCGCACCCCGGCCTTTCGGCTATGATCCGCGCACGGCCGTCGAACACCATTTTGCGATGGAACTCGAAAGCCAATCCCTGCAATTAGACATCGACGCAGGGCAACGCCGCGAAGAACGCCGCGAACTGTTTGGCGACGAGGCTGCCCAACGGCTTGGCAGGCTGGATTTGCAGCGCAGTCGCTGGAACCAGCGCGTCGGCGATTTTTCCCACCAGCGTCAGCGGCTACTTAACGACAATTCGTTAACCCCGGCTGAGGTGTTGCGCGCCATCAATGCGTTGGTCGAGCAAAACTTTGAGCCGGCCGAACAACGGCGCATCAAGGCACTGACCGAAGCCGGCTTGCTGCCTGGCGAGCCGAATAGCTCGCCAGGCAAGTAGTCCCAGGTTGTTAGCTCGCCTTATCCGCCTTATTCACCAGCCCATCGACTGTAGCCCCTACATGTTCCGCGTCCGCAGCGTTTCGCTCGGTCACGCATCCTCGCCTCGCCGTTATCCAACAGCCGTGCGAGTACATTTCCGGTGCGTATCGTCGCGAAACAAACCGGCCACGGCACCTGGCGGTGCCTCGCAACGCAGGGGTGGTGCATAAGGCAGGATAAGCCCCAACGTTGCATAAATTTTCGGGCCGGAATCGCTACGCTGCCCGGTATAGAAGCATTTCCGGGGCCTGTACTCGCGCTGCCAATCCTCACGTAGAGTGAAGCTACGCTCCGGTTGGCAACACTCCGCGCAGGCCTCGGAATACTACTCTCTCGGAGCTTCCATCTCCGGAAATTTATGCAACGTTGGGGTTCACGATACTTTGGTCCGACAGCAGTTGTGATTCGTCTAGTTTGATGTGTTCGGTTCCGATCCGTATGTTTCGGCCCGTTACGATGAACGCGACCGTGCTCGACAATAGCAACAACACGTTCGTACAGGTTTCCGCCACGGCATGGTATGAGGGCTTTTTCTGAGCCTTGCGACCGACTCAACATATGGGTTTTAAAAACTGAGAAAGCCCCGGGCGCATTTGCCCGGGGCTGGGCAACGCGATCACAGACCGCAGAAATGCGACTACATCGGGCAGTGCAGTGGTTCCAGCTCAAAAACTTGATGGGCTTTGTACTGAGCTGTATGCTTACGATTCGGCTATTGCAAAAGGTTTCCGGTACCGAGCCAGTACGCAGCCTGGGATGGTGCGTCGGGTCCCGGCATCCGGTAGCTGATGCAATCCTTGGGTTCGGCAGAAGTCATGACCTCTCTTGCATAGGGGGGGTAGAATTTCCAACCAACAAAAAGGTGAACCATGCAATCTCAAAGCACTTCCCATCATCCCGCTGGCAGCCCGGCAGCGTCCGCAGGCCTGGCGGCCCACAGCCACTGGCTCTTGCGCATTGCCTTGGCCTGCGTCTTTCTGTTCTACGGGATAGACAAGTTCATGGGCGCGGGTGTCGCCGGCTTTTCCGAAATGATGGGCCTGCCACTGTTGGTTGCCTATCTGGTGGCAATTGCCGAAGTTCTTGCCGGTATCGGAA
>JAIVHD010000342.1 GCA_020201235.1 Lysobacteraceae bacterium | reverse complement strand
CTATTGGCCGCGACCCTTGCGCCGTTTGGCATCACCGCCGCTCTCAGGATAAACGTGGAATGATTTGGAAAACGCTGAAAGTCTGGTTTCACAAGCTCGGCTCTGCGCCGTCTTTTTATCGCTTTGCCCAAGTGGTCGCGCCGTGGCTTTGGGCCGGCTTCGCAATCAGCGCTGGCATCGGCCTGTATCTCGCGCTTTACGTTGCGCCGCCCGACTATCAGCAGGGCGACTCGGCACGCATTCTCTATATCCATGTGCCGGCCGCCTGGCAGGCGATGTTCATCTACGGCACCATGTCTGCGCTGGCGGTCATCGCATTGATCTGGCGCATTCGCCTGACCGAGATTCTAGCGATGTCGTGCGCCCCGATCGGCGCGGCCATGACGTTGATCTGCCTGGCAACCGGCTCAATCTGGGGCAAGCCGATGTGGGGCACCTGGTGGGAGTGGGACGCGCGCCTGACCTCAATGCTGGTCTTGCTGTTCATCTATATCGGAATCATGGGCCTGTACGCGGCCTTCGACGACCACCGCAAGGGTGCGCGCATCGCATCCGTATTGGTTCTGGCCGGAGCGGTCAACCTGCCAATCATCCATTTTTCGGTGGAATGGTGGAACACCCTGCACCAAGGCCAGACCATTCGATTGTTGGGTGAATCGTCGATGGACCCGTCAATGATGCCGCCGCTGATCTGGATGGTGATCGCCACCAAGCTGTTTTTCGGTGCGGCGCTGCTCGACCGAGCACGCAATGAACTCCTGGTCCAGGACCAGTCTAAAAATTGGGTTAAACAAAATGTTTTGCCGGCAGCATGATTGGGGGAGCTCAGATGAAGGCTCATTGGGTCTGGTCTGGATACCCGACTGTAAGGTCGGCACGCGCTAGGAGCCTGTCGGATTTAACCGATCGTAGCGAGGGAAAGCCGGTTGGAGTCAGATTTTTCGATCTTTTGAGGCGAATAGTGGGCCTATTTAACGAAAAAGAGCGGAGAATCTGGCCCAATCCGGCTTTTCCGCAGTAGATCAGCGTTAAATCCGACAGGCTCCTAGATCCAAAACACTGTTTCACGAGGCCTCGGCGAGTATCATTCCGGGTTGGTTGACGTCGTACCTGAACGCAACCCAAGCATTTGCAATGGAGGAGCAGCATGATCCCTGAATTCAGTCACGCAGCCTATGTCTGGGCCAGCTACGGCATTTTCGCGGTGGTGGTGCTGTGGCAATGGATTCAACCACTGGTGCGTCGCCGCAGGATTCTCGATGCCCTGACCGAGGCGCGCGCCGAACAACGCGCCGCCCGCGAACTGAGCACAGGAGCACAGCGATGACCCCGACCCGTAAACGCAGAGCCTTGTTTGTGCTGGTGCTGCTTGTTGGTCTGGCCGCCGCGACCACGGTTGGCATCGTTTCCATGAACAAGAACATGATGTTTTTCCTGAGCCCCAGCGATGTCCAGGCGCATCAACTGCCACCCGACCGGCAGTTCCGCCTCGGCGGACTGGTGGTCGACGGCAGCGTCAACCGCAACGCCGACAATCTGGCGGTGGAATTCGCCGTAACCGATGGGGCGCACGAGGTGCCGGTGACCTTCAGCGGCATTCTTCCCGACCTGTTCCGCGAGGGCCAGGGCATCATCGCGCACGGAACGCTGCGCAACGGCCGCTTCGAGGCCCATGAAGTGCTGGCCAAGCACGACGAAACCTACATGCCGCCCGAAGTCAAGAGGGCCCTGGAGAAAACCGGTCATCCGATGGCGACCCAGCCATGACTGCTGAATTTGGCCAGATGACGCAGGTCCTGGCATTGATTCTGGCAATCTGCCTCTCAATCGTGCCGCTCTACGGGGCCTGGCGCGACGACCAGCGCCTGATGGCAAGCGCCTCGTCGCTGGCCATCGGCCTGTTCGTATTTGCCCTGGCGGCCTTCGTGACACTGGCCATGGCCTTCCTGTCCAGCGACTTCACCATTGCCTACGTGGCCAACCATTCCAACCTGCTGCTGCCCTGGTATTACCAGATCAGTGGCATCTGGGGCGGGCATGAAGGTTCGCTGCTACTGTGGATCCTGATGCTATGCGGCTGGATGGTTGCTGTAGTCGCGCTGTCGAGTCCGCTGTCCCGACCCTTCCGCGCCCGCGTCCTGGCCGTGATGGGCATGATCGCGGTCGGCTTCTTGTCCTTCACTATTTTTACCTCCAATCCGTTCGACCGTATCTTGCCCGGCGTCCCGGATGGCAACGACCTGAATCCGCTGTTGCAGGATCCGGGCATGATTTTCCATCCGCCGCTGCTCTACATGGGCTACGTCGGATTCGCCGTGGCCTTTGCGTTTGCGATTGCGGGGCTGCTCGGCGGCCACATCGAACGTCAATGGATTCGCTGGGCCAAGCCCTGGACGCTGGCTGCCTGGTCGTTCCTGACTGGCGGCATCGCGCTGGGTTCCTGGTGGGCCTACTACGAACTCGGCTGGGGCGGCTGGTGGTTTTGGGACCCGGTTGAAAACGCATCCTTCATGCCCTGGCTGGTCGGCACGGCGCTGATCCACTCGCAGGCGGTCAGCGAAAAGCGCGGCGCTTTCCCGGCCTGGACCGTGCTGCTGTCCATCGCGGCCTTCTCGCTGTCGTTGCTGGGCACCTTTTTGGTCCGATCCGGCGTCTTGACATCCGTGCACTCGTTCGCCAATGACCCGGAGCGCGGCCTGTTCATCCTGGTTTTTCTGGCCCTGGTCACCGGTGGCTCACTGCTGCTGTACGCGTTTCGCGCGCCGCGCATTGCAACCGGCGAGGGCTTCGATATCGTCAGCCGGGAATCGGCGCTGC
Organism: Lysobacteraceae bacterium; assembly: GCA_020201235.1. Taxonomy (GTDB): domain Bacteria; phylum Pseudomonadota; class Gammaproteobacteria; order Xanthomonadales; family Wenzhouxiangellaceae. Next base: position 707 of record JAIVHD010000342.1, on the reverse strand, counting down.
TGCTGAATAATATTTTCCTGGCCGTGGCCGCAGCCATAGTCCTGATCGGCACGCTGTACCCGCTGATTGTTGACTTTGCCGGCTGGGGTCAGATTTCGGTGGGCCCGCCGTATTTCGGCGCGATGTTCATCTTGTTGATGACGCCGATCGTGCTGCTGCTGCCGTTCGGTCCGATGTCGCGCTGGCAGCACGACGAGCTCAAGCGCGCCGCCCGGCCCCTGCTGTGGGCCGCGCTTGCCGCAGTGATTGGCGCATTGATCGTCTGCGCCGTGCTCGGCGCATGGACTCCACGGGCCGTGACCGGCTGGATTGGCGGGCTTTGGGTAATGATGGGCGCGCTTGCATTCATCCTGCGGCAAAAACGCCAGACACGACTGGGGCTAACCCGCAGCCAGTGGGGCATGAGCCTGGCGCACTTTGGTGTCGGCGTATTCGTGATCGGAGTGGCCATGGTCGAATCGACCACCTTTGAGCGCGATTTCCGCATTGAGCCCGGTCAGACCATCGAGGCGGCCGGATTCGAATTCCGGCTCGACGAGGTGGCAACGGTCAAGGGACCCAACTGGTCGGCCGAGGAAGCGCGCCTTGTGGTGTTCAAAAATGGCCAGGAGATCACGCGCATGACACCGCAAAAGCGCCGCTATTACCGGTCGGGGCAGATCATGTCGCAAGTTGCGCTCCAGCCTGGTTTCGGTCGGGATCTTTAC
>JAIVHD010000115.1 GCA_020201235.1 Lysobacteraceae bacterium | reverse complement strand
GTGCTGTACGATGGCGAGCAATGCCTGGGCGGCGGAATCATCGAAATCGGCAACTGCCGAATACCGGAGGAGTGACAGTGACGGGCTCACTGAAAGATCAGACGATTGCATTCGCCGGGGTCTTGCAGGCAGGAGAGCTGGTGCGGCAAATTGCGACCAGCGGCCAGTGCAGCCAGTTTTCTGCCGGCGCAAGCATTGCGAGCCTGTTCGTTTCCGAGGCCGAATCCACCACGGCAGTGTTTGGAGGCATCTCCGGAGTCAGCCTGGGTTTGACGATGGCCGGCGAACTGGCGCGCTCCGCCAGCGACGATTCACGCCAGGCGATGCTCTATGCAGGCGGTCTATTCAGGCTGGCCGCGCTGTTGCGCCGCGATTCCGAGCGCCAGCAAAACCTCGGCCGCGAGCTGGGGCTGGTGCGTCCGGCATTCAACAATGCCGAGAGCCCGCTCGATCCCAGCGTCGCCGCGCAACTGGCCGACATCTACCGAAGCGTGATCTCAAGCCTGTCGATGCGCATCCAGGTCACCGGTCATCCGACCCACCTCAAAGACTCCGAAAAAGTATCGTTGATCCGGGCAATTCTGCTGGCCGGCGTACGCGCCGCCTTCCTGTGGTATCAACTGGGCGGGCGCCCATGGCGACTGCTGTTCCAGCGCGGCAAAATGTTCCGTATCGCCGCCGACCTGGCGCAACATTAACCCAGGCCTTAGCCATAGCGACTGGGCCCGTGGACAACCGCATACCGATCTGTCTGGAATTCAGCACGTGCTAAACTTGGGGGATTATTTAACCCAGATATCGGAGGATTTGTAATGCGAAACGCACTCAACTGCCGAGATTCGCTCGAAGCGAATGGCAAAACATACCAATACTACAGCCTCGCCAAGCTGGGCGAGAAACACGATATTTCCCGCCTGCCCTATTCGCTGAAAATCCTTCTAGAGAACCTGCTCCGGCACGAAGATGGTGAAAACATCACCGAAAAAGACATCGCCGACATTGCCGGCTGGGATCCCAACGCCGAGCCCAGCCAGGAAATCGCATTCACCCCGGCGCGCGTCGTGTTACAGGACTTCACCGGCGTTCCTGCGATCGTCGACTTGGCCGCCATGCGAGACGCCATGAAGCAGTTGAATGGCGCGCCAAGCCAGATCAACCCGCTGTCGCCAGCCGAGTTGGTCATCGACCATTCGGTGCAGGTCGACTCCTACGGCCGCGAAAACTCGCTCGATATCAACAACCGCATCGAGTTTGAGCGCAACAAGGAACGCTACGCATTCCTGCGCTGGGGTCAGGGTGCATTCGAAAATTTCAAGGTCGTGCCACCCAACACCGGTATCGTCCACCAGGTCAATCTTGAACATCTGTCCCGCGTTGTGTTCAGCCAGGAAATCGACGGCGAGCTGTATGCCTGGCCCGACACGCTGGTTGGCACCGATTCGCATACCACCATGATCAATGGTTTGGGCATTCTCGGCTGGGGCGTTGGCGGCATCGAGGCCGAAGCCGCGATGCTCGGTCAACCAATTTCGATGCTGCTGCCGCAGGTGATCGGCTTCAAACTCAACGGCAAGCTCAAGGAAGGTGCCACGGCGACCGACCTGGTGCTGACCGTCACTGAGATGCTACGCAACAAGGGCGTGGTCGGCAAGTTCGTCGAGTTCTTCGGCGACGGCCTCAGCCAGCTCCCACTGGCCGACCGGGCGACCATTGGCAACATGTCGCCGGAATTCGGATCGACCTGCGCAATTTTCCCGATCGATAACGAAACGCTGCGTTACCTGAAGCTTTCCGGGCGCGATGAAGACCGCCTGGCGCTGGTCGAGCAGTACGCAAAAGCCCAGGGCATGTGGCGCGAGGACGGCGACGAACACGCCGAGTACACCGCTATCCTGGAGCTCGATCTCAACGACGTCGAACCGTCGCTTGCGGGGCCCAAGCGCCCGCAGGACCGCATCGCGCTGAGCAACGCCAAGCACAAGTTCATCGAAGTCTGCACCGAGATGACCAAAAACCGCGACGGTAACGATGCAGGCCGTTTTGCCGACGAAGGCGGCGGAACCGCAGTCGGCCACCAGACCGCCGGCGTTGCCGAGGTAAATTATAAAGATCAGGATTTCGTGCTCAAGGACGGCGCGGTTGTGATCGCCGCGATTACGTCGTGCACCAACACCTCGAACCCCGCAGTGATGCTGGGGGCCGGCCTACTGGCGCGCAACGCCCGACAAAAAGGGCTCAACGTCAAGCCCTGGGTCAAGACCTCGCTGGCACCCGGCTCCAAGGTGGTCACCGACTATCTGAAATCCGCCGGCCTCGACGACGATCTCGAAGCGCTCGGCTTTTATACCGTCGGCTACGGCTGCACCACCTGCATCGGCAACTCCGGACCGCTACCGGAATCCATTGACAAAGCAATTCGCGAACATGAATTGGTGGTTTGCTCGGTGCTATCGGGCAACCGCAACTTCGAGGGTCGAATTCATCCCGAAATTCGAACGAATTACCTCGCCTCGCCGCCACTGGTCGTGGCCTATGCCATTGCCGGGCGCATGGATATCGACCTGCTCAAGGAACCGCTGGGCGAAGACCCTGACGGCCAGCCGGTCTTTTTGAAAGATATCTGGCCAGGAGCCCACGAATTGCAGGATTTCATTGGCGAAAATGTATCGGCCGAGATGTATTCACGCAACTACAAGAGCGTGTTTGAAGGCGACGATCGCTGGAAATCGATGGATACGCCGACCGGCGAGATGTTTGCCTGGTCCGATGATTCGACGTATGTTCAGAACCCGCCCTATTTCGAAGGCATGACCCTGGAGGTGCCCGAAATCGGGGCTATCAAGGGCGCGCGCTGCCTGGCTCGGCTGGGCGACTCGGTCACGACCGATCACATTTCCCCGGCCGGCTCCATCAAGCCCGATTCGCCGGCCGGCCGTTACCTTCAGGAAAACGGTGTGTCACCGACCGATTTCAATTCCTACGGCTCGCGTCGCGGCAACCACCAGGTCATGATGCGCGGCACCTTTGCCAACGTGCGCATCAAGAATGAAATGGCCGAGGGCACCGAAGGCGGCTTCACCACCCATGTATCTTCCGGCGAGGTCATGTCGATTTATGATGCGGCCATGAAATATCAGGAAGACGGCACGCCCTTGGTCATCCTGGCCGGTAAGGAGTACGGTTCCGGATCATCCCGCGACTGGGCCGCCAAGGGCACTCTGCTGCTCGGCGTCAAGGCCGTGATCTGCGAATCGTTCGAGCGCATCCATCGTTCCAATCTGGTCGGCATGGGTGTCTTGCCGCTCAACTTCACCGGCGAAGATACCCGAGACAGCCTGAACCTGACCGGCTTCGAGACCTATGCCATCGAAGACCTCGATATCGAAAACTCCGGCGAGGCCAGCGTGATCGCGACCACGGAAGTCGAGTACTACAAGCACGGGGGGATCCTGCACTATGTATTGCGTCAACTGGCCGGAAAGGATCCGGCCGATGCGGGTCGCAAGGCTGCCTGAGCGGAGTCACCGTGGAGCCCGCCGCAAAGGCGGGCTCCATTTTTGGAGTCTTGGCGAGCGCGCCGGGCTCAAGCCATTGAGAGGGTCTCGATCTTTCGGTTCACAACGGTTTGGATTCAACGGGCTCAAGATGCCGGTGATTCAAGCAACGGCACCCGCCAGGCTTTTGATTCAATCACACCAATGAAGGGCCAGCCGTTCATCCCGGCTCTGCACGGGCTGCGTGGCATCGCGGCACTCGCAGTATTCCTGTTTCATTGGAACGGCTTTTTTCCGGCGCTCAATATCGAATATCGCTCGATCAATGCATTGGGCTTGGAATGGCATCCGTTCCGACTGATCCATTTCGGCTGGCTGGGCGTATCGCTGTTCTTTATTCTCTCAGGATATCTGCTGGGCGGCCAGCTAAAGCAGAAAACGCTCGATTTTCGAACGCTGTCGGTCTATTGGTCTCGACGCTTCTTGAGAATCTACCCGGCGGTCTGGTTCCAGATGTCGCTGTTGCTGGCGCTGGCCGCGCTCGTTGCCGAAGTCAGCGTCCCGGCGCTGAGCTGGGCAGAACTGCTGCACAATCTCGCGTTATGGATTCACCTGCCTCCCTGGATGACCCGTCCGGTCAACGGCATGTGGTGGACACTGCCGGTCGAACTGTCTTTCTATATTGTGCTTCCGGCCATCATTCTTCTGCAACGCCGAATCGGCTGGCCGGCCGTCGTTCTGATTGGCCTGGCCATCACCTTTTCGTGGCGCGCCTGGATGATGTCGATCTATGACGGCGAGCACTACGCACGCTACATTCCGGTTATCGACGCCCTGCCCGGCAGCCTGTCGGCCTTTGTAGCCGGATTTGCACTCAGCTTTCTAACGCCAAGCTGGGGACTTGCACGCTGTACGATCAGCTTGCTGATTGCAATCGCGCTCTTTACAAGCCTGCAAAATGTACTTGTCATCAACGCCGAAGCCTACTGGACTGGCCATTGGCTGTTCATCGTCTGGAAGCCCGCCATGGAACTGGTGCTTGCACTCATGATGTTTATCTTACTGCACGACACGGTTTTATCCCGGCCACTGTCCAGTCGCGTGCTGGTCTGGCTTGGCGAAATCAGCTTCGGCATTTATCTGTGGCATTTCCCGGTCCAGCAATACCTCAACACGGTCTACGGCGAGGCCTGGAACACCCCTTTGGGAAGCCTGCTCGCGCTCGTCACCAGCTTGACTGCCACACTCATCCTGGCCGCAGTCAGCTTCTACGCCATCGAGCGCCCGGTCATGGGATGGGGCAAGCGCCTGAACACAACCAGACCACCTGCTTAGTGCAGGCCCCGAAAACACCGACACTCCGGGCTTTCATCTCCAAAAAATGATGCAACGTTGGGGTAAAGTAAAGCTGACAAAGTCATTCGGGTTGTTTTCATAGATCAGAGACGCCGTTATGGATGAGGACAAGGCCGACCCAAAAAACCCGAAAAGCACCGGCGACGCTCCCGCCTGGCACACCCTCGACGCCGAGCACGTACTGGATGCCTTGCAGGTTTCGAAAGCCGGGCTTGATGCCGGCAAGGTGGAGCGCCGGCGGCAAACATATGGTTTTAATCGCTTGCCCGATTCGGCCGTCCGACCGGCCTGGCGACGGCTGCTTGCACAGTTTCACAATGTCCTGATCTATGCGCTGATCGGCGCGTCCGGCTTGGCCCTCGCGCTGGATCACGGATTGGACGCAGCAGTGATTGCCGCCGTGGTAGTCATCAATGCCGTCATCGGCTTTGTCCAGGAAGGTCGCGCTGAAGCCGCTATGGCGGCCATCGACAAGATGCTGGCCCAGAGCGCGACCCTACGGCGCGACGGGCGCTGGGAAAAGGTTCCGGCCGACCAGTTGGTGCCTGGCGACATCGTGCGGATTAGTGATGGCGATCGGGTTCCGGCCGACATCAGATTGATCCAGTCACACGGGTTAAGAATCGAACAGGCCGCGTTGACCGGCGAGTCGGTGCCGGTCAGCAAACACCACGAAGCGGTTGCCGAA
>JAIVHD010000341.1 GCA_020201235.1 Lysobacteraceae bacterium | reverse complement strand
TGGGCCAGATTTCCCGCTCTTTTTCGTTAAATAGGCCCACTATTCGCCTCAAAAGATCGAAAAATCTGGCTCCAACCGGACTTTCCCTCAGCGTAGATCGGTCAAGTCCGACAGGCTGCTAGATGATCCGCAGCGTGATCGCCTTCAGCACCGCGCGGGTGCGATCGCGGGTGTTGAGCTTGTCGAGGATTTCGGACACGTAGTTCTTGACCGTGCCTTCGGCCAGGTGGATGGAGCGGGCGATTTCGCGGTTGGAATAGCCACCGGCGATCAGGCGCAGGATATCCAGCTCCCGGTTCGAGAAGGCATCCACTACGGGCGAATCGTCCTGGTAGGGATAACGCTCGGCAACCCCCGCGGTGTTGACCGGCTGCAGCCGTCCTTCGCCGTTCAGGATTGCGGCGACAAGCTCGGCCAGATCTTCGGGTGAAATATCCTTGAGCGCGAAGCCCTGGGCGCCCGCCTGGACTGCCGCGAGCATCAGCTCGTGATCGTCGAAGGTGGTCAGCAGCAAGACCGGCGGCGCATCGTCAAGCGCCTTCAGTCTTCGACAAAGCTCAATGCCGTCAACGCCCGGCATCCGAATGTCGGATACGACCAGATCGACCGGCGTTTCGGCCAGGGCCTCAAGCAAGGGCTCGCCCGAGGCGGCCTCGACCACGACCTCAAGGCCGGGCAGTTCGTTGATTACCGAGATCAGACCCTTGCGAATCAGGGCCTGGTCGTCGGCCAGCGCGATGCGTGTGGTCATCAATGCAGCTCCGTGGGAAACGTGGCAATAAGCTTCAATCCGCCGAGATCCGACTTCATGACCTCGAACGATCCGTTTAATTCCGCAAGCCGCTCGCGCATGCCGGTCAGGCCGTTCCCTGGCTGAACCTGGCCGACGACGCGTCCATCGTCCTCGACCCGCAGCACCAGGCGATTGCGCTGGCGGCTGAGGTGGACGTGCAGTGTTCTGGCCGGGCCGTGTCGAGCGGCGTTGGTCAGGCTTTCCTGGACCACGCGAAGCATGGCTTCGGCCTGGTCGGCACGCGCAACGCGAACCTGCTCGTCGAGGTGCAGATTCAGCTGTGGGCGGGGAAACGGTCGAGCCAGTTCGCGCAGGCTTGCATCCAGCTCGATGCCCTCGGTTGCGCGCAGGTGGCGGACCACCGAACGCAGATCGTTCAACAGATCGGTCGCCAGTTCTTCTGCATTTCGCACCTCGGCCGCGTTTTCATCATCCAGCCGCCGCGCCAGTCCGCGCAGATTGAGCTTGAGCGCGGTCAGCTTGTGTCCCGCCACATCGTGGAGTTCCCGCGACAGCCGCAAGCGTTCCTGATCGCGGGATTGGAGTGGCACCCGCCGGAAGCAACCACAGCGCCAGACCGGTCAGCCCGGTCAACCCGACCAGTGCTGCGTCAATGACGCGCGCCGGCAGCAGGTCGTCGAGCAGGCAGATCAACCAGCACAAAAGCCAGGCGAACAGAATGGCGTCCGGTGTCGAAGGGAATTCAGCCGCCGGTCGGCCGTAGACCCCGCTGACCGCAAGCCACACCGCACCCCAGGCCGCATAGGAGGCCCAGGCAAGGGGGTTGGCGGTCAGTTCGCGGGCGATCGCCCTGCTTGGTTCGCCCATCAGTTGCATGCTTCTGATTGTATTCGGAAATATCCAAGCGCGAGAGCGCGGAGCGTCGTGTTTACGGGGCGTGCGCGGAGATTTTTCAACCGGAGCATCGTTTCACTCTATGTGAGGTTTAAAAAATCGGGCACACGCCCCGGAAGCGCTGCTCAACCGCGCAGCGCAGCGGTCTCGAGCCGGAGATTCATGCCACGGATGGGTTCATTCATGGGCCATATATAGCCTGCTCCGATGCCGACGACAAGCGCCCGGTTAAAAGTCGTGACTTTCGGCACCCCGAATCGGTGACTTCAGGCACCTCAATCCTCAATCCACAAAGCCGATGCTGTGCCCACGCTCAATCGAGGATACACAGCCATGACATGGACTCAACTGCTTTCAGGATTCGCCACGCCCCACGCGCTGATGGGCACTGTTGCCCTGGTGACGTTCTGGACTGCCGCGCTGGTGCGAAAGGGCTCGACGGTGCACAAGGCGGCAGGCAAGATCTACCTGCTGGCGATGATCGGGGTGGTGATCACGGCGATGCCGCTTGCTCTCGCCAATGCCATCAAGGGGTACTGGGTCAATGCAGCGTTCCTGGGCTACCTGGCAATTCTGGTCGCTCACGCCTGCCGCTCGGCCTGGCTCGCAATACGCTGGAAACGCGATTTCGAGCGGTTTACCGGTATGGGTTTCCGCATCAGCGCGGCACTGGTTGGTCTTTCGGGCCTGGCGGTCTCGGTTGTGGGAATGTTCTTCGGGGCCTGGTTGTTGATTATCTTCGGGTTGATCGGTCCGATGGTCGCGCTCGATGCACGCAAGCTGATCCGAAACGGGCCGCAGAGTCCGAAGTGGTGGCTGAAGGAACACTACGGCGCAATGATCGGCAACGGTGTGGCCACGCATATCGCGTTCCTGCAGATCGGTCTGATTCGGCTGATCCCCGAGCTGGGCTCGAGCATAATCCAGCACCTTGCCTGGTTTGGTCCGCTGGCCGTGGCGTTCGCGGCAGGCTACTGGCTCGATCGCCGCTATATGCGGCCGACAGCCAAGCCGGTTCGGGCAGTCCCCTGAACTCGGATCAGGGCAGAATAGTCAACCGGAGCTCTTTCGGTTCGTGGCGGCATTGGGTGCAGCGGGCGCAATGGTCGACGCGCACCTGAATTCTATCGGCACCTCAATTCTGCATCGGAATTCGATCGTCCCAGCGAAATCCGATGCCGCCCGCCTGCCAGACGCCGTCTCCAAATGGGCTCGGCGCATGGATGTCGACATGCAGCGGTAATCCGTGCTCGGGCCTGAACTCGTCAACCCCCCGAACGGTGCTTCGGTGCAGGATCCGCAAGCCCTGTTGCTCGGGCGGCAGATGGGCATCGGGTGACGCGCGATGCGCCACGGCCAGGTTGTCGATAAAGATACAGTCGTTTTTCTGATACTCGTAGGCGATGGCGTAGCCGTTGTCCAAGCCGGCGTCGAGCGTGTTGTTGTATTCATGACAAAGGCGGGTCAATTCCTCTGCATTCAATAATCGGAAGCCGTCGCCATCGCGCAGCTTTTCGATCACTGCACCGGTCATGCCCAGATGCAGCCAGAGGCTCTTGCGTCCGGAAATCGGATGCTCATGCACAGCAGGATGAACAACGCCTGAAGCCGAATTCACCGAAGAGAGTCGACCCCAGGACTCCTGACGATCCTCCGGTAGAGCGTCATACGCTGCGCCCTGGTGGGCGAAATACGTTCCCCCGCCGTGTTCGGCCGGCCGGACAATGTGATAGCCGGCGTGTGAAAAGGTATCCACGTTGAAGCTGCCGTCGTTGTGCCACTGAGGCCCCACGCCCGGAATCCCGTGGCGACGGTCGTTCGACAGGCGGAACAGATGCTTGTTGCCGCCGGGCGTCGCGGGATGAACCCCATGCGTGCTGTGCAACTCCTTGCCGCCCCACCAGCTGCTGGCGCGGAGGAAGTCCTCGGGTGCCAACGGCTGCTCGCTTTTGAAGACGAGAAATCCGCGCTGGGCCATTTCGTGCTCGAGCGCCTCGACCACGTCCGGTTCCGGCGGCGACGTTGCCGATAAATCAACACCGTGCACCGCAGCGCCGATCGGATCGAGCGGCACGATCTGTCCGCCAGCTTGTTCGATCGCGCGGACGCGCGATGTTTCGAGGGGTGAAATTTTCGAGGCTGGGCTCGTTGAACAACTGTGCTTATCAAACATACAACACAGGGTAACGCACATGCAATGAAAGCGAAAGCCGACTCAGCGACGCGTACGCCACGCCGATACCGAAAGAGATCAGGCCCGTAACCACGCACCCGACAATCAACAGTTGAAACGTTTCTGCAGATCCGATTTCACCTGGAAACATCGGCGACAATGGCGGCTGTATTCAGCGTGTTCGGGTTTTGACAATGGAGCAGTGGATCGACTGGATCAAGATCAAAGCCCTGATCCTGGTCGTCGAGAGCATCGGAATTGCGGTGATTCTGGGCGGCTTTGTGGTGGCGACGGTGGTGTACCTGATGCACGCGCGGCGCTGGACCACGCATCACGGTTACCTGGATTTTCGCCGGCGCAGCGTACGCGGCCTGATCCTGGGACTGGAGTTTCTGGTGGCCGCCGATATTATCCGAACGGTGGTGGTCGACTACAGCCTGGAGAGCGTATTGACGCTGGGCCTGATCATTGTGGTTCGCAGTTTCCTGGTGTTTTCGCTGCACCTGGAGATCGAAGGCAGAATGCCCTGGGCGAGTCCGGAAAAGGAGGACTAAACGCTCAGCCCGGCGTATTCACCATCCCTCCGACTGCGACGCCGTCAGGCCCCGCACCTGGGTTGTTTCGCTCAGTCGTGCATCCTCACCGGACAGGCGAGTACGCCTCCGGTGCGTATCGTCGCGAAACACCGCAGCGTCGTCCGTCTTCGGACCTCAGCGTTCCCTTCCGCACATACAGGTATCAACCCAGCGTTTAAAAATGCGAGTTCGTCTCGCTGAGGTGTTGAGAGCACTCTGATGGACAACTCCGCCCTGAAACGTCAGCAAATCATTGCCGACCTGATGGAAATAGGCCAGGAAAACATTGCAGATGCCGCTATGGACCATTGGGACAAGCTGGCCGACGAGATCATCTTGATCATCGGCGAGGCCGGTTTTACCTCGCTGTACGAGCGAAGCCTGCATGTGTGCCAAAGCACCTTTCCCTGGCTTATGCCCTTGCCGGCTCGCGGCAAGGAGCGATTTGTGAAATTGGGGGAGTGTCTTGAAAATCAGACGCCGCACGATGCCTGCGCCGCTCACGGCCACCTGTTGACCCTATTCACCGAAATCCTGGCGTCGTTGATTGGCGAGCAATTGACTTTGAACATCTTAAATACGGCCTGGGTTCGCAGTGCTTCAGCCACGGCCAGCAAGGAGTTTGATAATGAGTAGCAAGGTGACGATACGGCCCCTGTCAACCGGCGTTCCCGGTCTCGACGATCTGCTGGGTGGCGGACTGCCGGAATTTTCGTTCAATTTGATTGTGGGCACGCCGGGGAGCGGAAAAACGACGCTGGCCCATCAGATCATGTTTTCACTGGCTGCACCGGATTGCCCCGCCCTGTTCTTCACGGTACTCGGAGAGCCGACCCTGAAAATGCTCCGGTATCAGCAGCAATTTTCGTTTTTCGATCAGAGCAAGATTAACCAGTCGATTCGCTACGTCAATCTGGCAAGCGATCTTCTGGAGGGGAATTTCGACCGCGTCATGGCGCGCATCGCCGCCGAACTGAAAGAGTACGACCCCAGCCTGGTGTTCGTCGACTCGTATCGATCCCTGGTGCAATCGGTCCACTCCGAAACGCGCAATGAGAGCGACCTGCAGCGATTTGTGCAACACCTGGGCATGGAAATGTCCAGTTGGCAGGCCACCAGCTTTCTGATCGGTGAATACCAGGGCGACGCAGACGAATCGAGCCCGGTCTTTACCGTGGCCGACGGCATTCTGCGCTTGACGCAGAACACCCACCGCAATTCCATGGTGCGCAAGATGCAGGTGGCCAAGATCCGTGGCCAGGCCCAGAAGCCCGGATTGCATACCTTTCGGATCACTGACGCGGGCGTTCATGTTTTCCCGCGGGCGATCGTCCAGATGCCGCTCCAAGAGATGACCGGTGCCAGCAAGGGCCGAATTTCCATGGGTGTCCCGGGCCTGGATGAAATGCTTGGGGGTGGTTTGCCTGCCGGCTATTCGCTGCTGGTCGCCGGCCCTTCGGGCTCCGGCAAAACCATCTTGGCGACGGCCTTTCTCGCCGAAGGCGTGCGCTGCGGCGAGCCCGGCGTCATCGCGGCATTCGAAAAAAGCCCGAACCAGTTGTTGAACAACAGTTTGCATAAAATGGCGAGTGCCGGGCAGGTGGGGGTCATCGATACGCGCGCGCTGGATCTATCCATCGATGAAACCCTGCACGACATCATCCGCATGATTGATCGCATGCAGGCCAAACGCATCGTCATCGACTCACTGTCGGGTTTCGAACTGGCCCTGGCGCCTGAATTCAGCGAAGACTTTCAAGGTTCGCTGTACCGGATGGTGGCCGAGCTGACCAGCAAGGGCGTGACCATCCTGATGACCTCGGAACTGGACTGCTACAGCGACTTGTATTTCACTCAGAAGGGCAGCGCGTTTCTTGCCGATGCCATCCTGGTGCAGCGTTATGTCGAAATCGATGGCCAGTACCGGCGTGTTTTCGCGATCGTCAAGATACGCGGCAGCGACCATTGCAAGGACATTCGGCTGTTCGAAATCACCGACCAAGGCATGGTCATTGGCGATAGCCTGCCCGGGTACGACGGCATCATGACCGGTTACCCCACGCGGAAGTGTCTACCCTCCGGAGAGCGAGCATGAGCAGCAATAACCACAATAGTGCTCTGGGCATCAATGGGGGGCATCAAGCAAACGAGGCCAGAGATCACCCGAAGCGGGTCAGCGGGGTCAGCGCCCAAGCGCGTGAACAAGCCGTGCATCAGAGAGAAACCGCCGTCGGTCAACGCGAGGATCAGGTGCAAGCACGCGAAAACGAAATTCGTAGCACAGAGATCCGACAGTCAACGTCGGGTGACCAGATGACCCGTATGCAAGAAGCCAACGCGAACCTGGTCATCGCGACCATCGAAGCACGCAGGTTGGCCGAACAGTTGCAAATGGCACAGGCCGAACTTGACCACATGGCGTATCATGACCCACTCACCGGCCTGCCCAACCGAATGTTGATGTACGACAGGCTGGCCCAGGCGATTGCGTTGGCACAACGCTCCGACAAGCAGTTTGCCGTGCTGTTTATGGATCTGGACGCCTTCAAGCATATCAACGACTCCCTGGGCCATGGCGTGGGTGACCAATTGCTGCAGTCGGTGGGCAAACGGCTGCTGGCCTGCGTGCGTCACTCCGATACCATCTGCCGCCTGGGTGGGGATGAGTTTGTGGCTTTGCTGATCGACATCGATCATCCGGAAGACGCAGCGCTGGCAGTGCAGAAAATGCTGGCGGCAATCGCGCTGCCGTACCACATCGACGAGCAGGAATTGCACGTCAGCGCGAGCTTTGGCATCAGCATATACCCGGACGACGGCATGGATGCTGAAGCCCTGATCAAGCAGGCAGATACCGCGATGTATCAGGCCAAGGCCAGAGGCCGCAATACTTACGCCTTCTTCGAGCAGGAAATGACCGATCGCGCCATTGCGCGACACACGATCGAGGCCGGCCTGCGCCTCGCCTTGGACCGGCAGGAATTCGTATTGCACTATCAGCCCAAGTTTGATCTTCCCAGCGGCACGATTGACGGCATCGAGGCCCTGGTGCGCTGGCAGCACCCGCGACATGGGCTGCTAGCCCCTGGCAGTTTTGTATCCATCGCCGAGGACAACGGGCTGATTCTGCCACTTGGTCGCTGGGTGTTGCGCGAAGCCTGTCAGCAGGCCCAGGCCTGGCAGGATATGGG
>JAIVHD010000114.1 GCA_020201235.1 Lysobacteraceae bacterium | reverse complement strand
CGCGCATACCACCAACCCGGTGCCGCTGGTGTTCGTCGGGCGGCCCGCTGAAATGGAACCCGACGGAAGCCTGCGCGACATCGCCCCGACGATGCTCAGCCTGCTTGATCTGCCGGTTCCGGCCGCGATGACCGGGCGCGCGCTGATCCATCCGGCCAAGCCCCCGGGTCCTCGCAAAGACCATGCCGACGGCTAAACGCCGGGGCCTTGCTTGTCATTGTCCGCCGTATGCCGGCCGACCAGCCGGGATGGCCAAATCGTTCACCTGGCGGGCTGTTTGGCGGCTGATTGCGCTACTTGCATGGGCTGCCATTGAAGTCGCCGCGCAAGACCCGGAGGCCGTTCGCGCCGAACTCGGCGAGGTCAAGCAGCGCATTCAGCAGATCAGCGATCGCCTGGCCGGCCAGCGCCGGCAAAAAGAGGTCGAGCAAGCGGTCCTGGCTAAAGCCGAAACCGAACTTTCACGCCTGACCGTGGCGCTGCGCGAGACCCGTGCGGGCCTGGACGAGACCGAACGCCGCCAGCATCGGTTAGGCGTGCGCGCCGATGAGCTGCGCGCGAGCATTGATCGTCATCGCCACCAGCTTTCTGCCCAATTGCGAATCGCCTATCGGATCGGCACCCGCTCGCGCCTGCGGACCCTGCTGGCCAACCGCGACCCGAGACATATCAGCCGGCAACTGGCGATGCATGGCTATATCGCCCGCGCCCGGCTCGAAACCGTCAAGACGCTCGACCGCAAACTGGTCGATCTCGAACAGGTCCTCGACGAGCAGATTCAGCTCGCGCGGCAGCTCGAACACCTGCATCTGCGCCAACTCGCGGTCGTTGCAGAACGCGACCAGGCGATGCAACAGAAACAGAGCGCGCTCAACGAGCTGGCCCGTCAGATCCAAACACAAGCCGCTGAACTGGAGTCGCTCAGACGATCGGCCGCCGAATTGGAGTCGCTGCTGGCCGAGCTTGCCGACGTGCTGTCCGATATCCCGATCGAAATCGAGATGATTTCCTTCGAGCAGCTGCGCGGCGAATTGCCGATGCCGTCAAAGGCTCCTGTCAAGGCCGCTTTTTCCGATCGCCGAAACGGCGATATTCGCTGGCAAGGCTGGCTGATCAACACTGCTCCGGGCGATCCGGTCGAGGCCGTAGCCTACGGCCGGGTCGCCTACGCCGACTGGTTGCGGGGTTACGGCATGATGCTGATCATTGATCATGGTCACGGATTCATGACCCTATACGGCCGCAACCAAAGCCTGCTGGCCGAGGTCGGCGATTGGGTCCGGCCAGGCGACGTGATTGCGCTGGCCGGAAACTCCGGCGGCGGCGACAGCGAACCGGGTTTGTACTTTCAATTGCGTCGCGACGGTGAGCCGATCGATCCGGCCGGGTGGATCAAGCGCTGAGCCGCCTCATTGAAGGCCACCCCGCCGGCGTGAGCGCGGGTTTTTGCCATCCGGCCAATACCCGCCACGGGGCGCACCGAATACGGCAGGCTCAGGGATAGACATAGCTTGCCTGAAGGCCCAGCGGCAGGCCCAGCGCCCAATAGCCGAGCAAAAACAAGGTCCACAATACCGCCAGCGCAATGGCATAAGGCAACATCATCGAAATCAGAGTGCCAATACCGGCACCTTTGAAGTAACGCTTGCAGAAAACGACGATGAGCGGAAAATATGGCATCAGCGGCGTGATGATATTTGACGACGAATCGCCTACCCGATAGGCCGCCTGGGTCAGGCCCGGCCCGATCCCCAGCTCCATCAACATCGGCACGAAAATCGGTGCGATGATCAACCACTTGGCCGAGGCCGAGCCGACGAACAGGTTGACGAAGGCGGTCAGTGCGATGATGCCGACGACCGTCAATTGGGCTGGCAGGTTGAATTCCGACAACCACGCCGCGCCGTTGACTGCGATCAGAATCCCAAGCTGGGAGTTACTGAATGCGGCGATGAATTGGGCGGCAAAAAACGCCATGACGATGTAGTAGCCCATCGATTCCATCGATTTGCTCATGCCGGTGATTAGCTCGCGGTGGCCATCGATGGTGCCGGCAACGTACCCGTAGACCGTGCCCGGAATCAGGAACAGGATAAAAATCAGCGGCACGATCGAGCGCATCAGGGGTGCTGCAAAGGAGGTGATTTCACCGGTTTGCGGATCACGCAGCGGCGAGCCCTCGGGCAGCACCGCCAGCACCAGCAAGGCCAGCGCGATGGCGATGCTGATCAGCGCCCAGCGCAGACCGCGCGACTCGTGCTCGTCCAGGGCCTCCATGCTGGGCATCTCTGTCATGTCGCCATCGACCGGCGTATCTTTGTTGAGCCTCGGCTCGATGATCTTGTCGGTCAGCCACCAGCCAACCAGGATGACCAGCACGCTGGAGGCGGACATGAAAAACCAGTTGACAAGCGGGTTAACGAAAATCGTCGGATCGAGTACGCGCGCCGCCTCCTCGGTGATACCGGCCAGCATCGGGTCGATTGCTGAAGGAATAAAATTAGCGGAAAAGCCGCCGGAAACGCCGGCGAAGGCGGCCGCAATGCCAGCCAGCGGGTGTCGACCGGCGGCATAGAAAATAACCGCGCCCAGCGGAATCACCACGACATAGCCGGCATCTGCGGCCGTGTGCGAGACGATCGCGACCAGAATCAGGACCGGCGTCAGCAGGCTCGCCGATGTAAACCCCAGCATCTTGCGCAGCGCGGCATTGATAAAACCGGTATGTTCTGCAACGCCGACGCCAAGCATGGCCACCAGCACGATGCCGAGTGGCGCAAAACTGGTGAAAACGGTCACCATCTGGCTCATGAAGCGCGCCAATTCGCCGCCGGACAACTGATTGACGACCTGTATGGGTTCGCCGGTCTGCGGATGCAGCGCGCTGAATTCGACCGAGGCAAGCAATGCCGAAACAACCCACACGACCAGCATTAAAAGAAAAAAAAGAACAGCGGGATCCGGCAATCGATTGCCGATCACCTCGATTGCGTTCAGGCTGCGGTCGAGCCAGCTTCGGCCGTCCCCACCGGCTGTCTTGTCATTCGTCGTTGCTTTATTCATGCAAACATTCCCTCATTGTTGTTCTTGTCAATTCTCATGCCCGCCGCCTGCAGCGCGGTTCAGGACCGGCGGTCAGGCCCTCCCAGCGGCAATGGCGTGACCTTGTCGCCGGTTTTACTGTCCCGAATCATGCAAACTCCGCGTTTGCGCACCTTCTCGACCCGAATCACCGACTGGATCGGCAGAATCAGGGTTTCGGTATCGGCGAACTCGTCTTTCAAGCGCTCTTCGGTTGGGTGTGATGCGCCCGGAAATCAATCTTAGGGCGACCGCTGCGGCCAGGCCTGCCACAAACCCCGCCACGTGGGTCCACCAAGCCACCGCCCCGGACATCGGCCCAAAAACCGTGTACAGAAGCTGCAGGGTAAACCACGAACCGATAACCAGCAATGCCGGAATGCGCGCGAACTGTAAAAAAAGCCCTAGTGGCAACCAAAGGCCGATGCGGCGGGTTGGAAACAGACCAAGGTAGGCACCGATAATCGCTGATACGCCACCGCTGGAACCGATGATATAACGATCCAGATCAGGAATCTGGAGGGCCACAAACAAGTTAGCAAACGCGCCTAAAATCAGAAATATCATCAGAAAGCGAATCGGGCCGATGCCGCGCTCGACCGGAATGCCGAACACCCACAAATAGGCCAGATTACCCGCCAGATGAAGCCCGCTTGTGTGTGAGAACAACGCCGTGAACAAACTGAGCAACTCGGAATTTCGATCGTGAAGGCGCTCATCGGACAGCGATTCCATCACGCTTTCTGGTTTGAAGCCCCAGAACTCGATCCACAAGCGTGATGTCGCAGCATCAAGCGCCAGATCGATTAACAACACGATCAAGGTCGCAATGCTGATCGCAATCACCGTCCAAGGGTAGGCGGGACCGGATCCTGGCTCGGAGGCTCGAGCCAGGATACTCACTCGATCAAAATCCTGTATGGACCGTACTCGACAATGGCACCCTGGCGTGAAACTTCCTTCAACAAAGCGCGATCGGTAATCGAATCGCCTTGCCCATAGCGGGTCCCGTTGATCAACACAAACCGGTCCTGGACTCGATCCGCATAAAAGTGAACCGTCATTTTCAGATCCGGAAACGAGGCACGCTGGTCCTGCGGCAGTTCCCACGGGCGGATGAAGTTCTGCTGCATCGACTGGCCCTGATCGCGCACCGACCGGGACGCGCCCGGATTGGACGCGGAGTCGGCCGATCGCGACTCTGGCCGGCCAGTCGTTGAAGCCTGCGCACGGCCTTGGCTGGCGCGAGCGGCTTGATCGCGGTCCGGGTCCGCCGGTTCGGAACTCGCGGCGCTGTTTTCCACAACCCGGTCGGGTGCCGGTCGAGGCGCCACCTGCGCGACGCGTTCGACATCAACAGCAGCCGAATCGGCCGCGTCCGTCACTGCCGGATCGCGACCCGATGTTTGTGATGTGACGGTCGCCACCGCCGAGGCCGGCTGCTCGATTGCTGTCGCGCGTTGCGCCTGGTCGGCGGTCCGTGAACCGGTGCTGTCTTGCTCCAGCATCTCTTCTGCATCGAGTGCAACCGGACGCATTCGAGCCGCCGGAACCGGACCACTGGCGGTTGCCGCCGCGGCACTGTCGGCAAGCCGCGCGGTGCCCGGCTCGGACTTCGGAAGGTCTGCTTCGAAGACAATCGGGTCGACCGGCGCGCTGGATTCGTATTCTGACCAGCGGCTAACCACCCAGATCGCCAGGATCGCGCCCAATACCACCAGCAAAATCGCCAGCCACGGAAAGCGGCGCGCCGGTGAGGCGATCGATGAGGGCATCGAGGCCAATTCCAGCGAAGGTGCCTGTCCGCGCTGTCTCTGGGCTTCGGACTTTCTCAACGCATCCAATAACAACGACATACCAAGCTCCCGATCAAGATGGATCGACCACGGCCGGCTCGGATGCCAGCGTATCGAGAAAAAGACGGGTGACCGGTCCGGCCATGCCATCGCGGGTCAAGCCGTTACGGTCCTGAAAGTCCCGAATCCAGACCTCGAAGGCGGTCGAATAGAGATCGTCGATCGGACCGTCCCAGGGCTTGCGGGTGTCGCGCGCGGCTAACTGCTTCAGCGCGCCGATTGCGGCGTTTTGATCGCCGCGCCGCCAAACCTGTCCGCCATCAGGCCAGACAACCAGGAAGTCGCCCAGCCAGCGCGAGTCGAGGTGGGTGATCGGCACCCGGAAGTCCTGGCCTGACTGGCGCAACTGGACCTGCGCCGCTTCGACTGCCAGGGCCAGAACGTAGCCATCCGGAGGCTCGGTCAGGCGCACCACAACCGGTTGATTCAATCGCCGGATCAAGGCCCAGCTGCCGCGCAGGCGATGGCATGCCAGAACTTGAGAGTTGCGCAGTGCCTGGCCTTCGAGACAAGCCTCAGCGACATCTGCGGTGCCAAAGCCGGGCCACAGCGCCGCAACCTCGCGCCACGCCGTGGCCTGGCTGGCCGAGGCCAGCATTTGCTGCCATAAGGGCTGTTGCGCGACCGGGGTCGGCTCGCGCTGGACCGACGACAAAGACCAAATCATCGAACCCGACACTGCCAGAATAACCAGCACTGCGACACTCGACAAGACGGTGGTCAGACGACGGGTGCCACCGGCCTCGTCGCCAACCACGACCTCGGAGGCCGCGCGCCGCACAAGCCGCGCGCCGATTCTTTCGGCCTCGCGCGCATAGCCGGCCATGAGCGCGCGATCGGCGATGATGTTAATCAGCCGCGGCACGCCGCCAGAGACCTGGTGCAGCGAACGCAGGCCCATGACCGTAAACGGGCAGCGCGGCGCGCCGGCGATGCGAATTCGGTGGCGAACGTAGTCCGCCGTTTCGTTCCGGCTGAGCGGGGCCAGGTGGTAGCGGGCGGTGATTCGCTGCGCCAGCTGGCGCAGCGACGGGCGGCTCAGCAACTCGCGCAATTCGGGCTGGCCCAACAGGATGATCTGCAGTAGCTTGTCGGTGGCGGTTTCCAGGTTGGTCAGCAGCCGCACCTGCTCCAGCGTTTCGCGACTCATATTTTGAGCCTCGTCGATGATCAACACAGCGCGTTCGCCGGCCGCATGGATCTCGAGCAGGCGCTGGTTTAGGCACTGACCGAGCGACTCCAGGCCGGTATCGCCGTCCTCCGGCTCGACTTCAAGCTCGCGACAGATCGCGCGCAACAACTCGCGCGGCTCGAGCATCGGGTTGAGGATCAGCGCGATCCGGGTATATTCGGGCACCTGCTCCAGCACCAGCCGGCACAAGGTCGTTTTGCCGGTCCCGACCTCGCCGGTCAACTGCACGAAGCCTCCGCTGCCGCCCCGGCCGATCCCGTAAAGCAGATGCGCAAGCGCGTCCTGGTGACGCTGGCTCAGGAACACAAAGCGCGGATCGGGCGTAATTGAAAAAGGCCGCTCTTCGAGGCCGTAGAAGTGCTCGTACATATCAGGGTTTCAGTCCGATAAGACCATCAGCGAGGCGTTGCCTCCAACCGCCGCAGTGTTGACCGTTCGCGCCCGTTCGACCGCGAAGCGCTGAAGATAGTTCGGCCCACCGGCCTTCGGCCCGGTGCCCGAGAGCCCCTCTCCGCCAAACGGCTGCACCCCGACCACGGCACCGGTCATGTTGCGGTTCACATAGGCGTTGCCGACCCGAACATTTTCGATCACATGCCGCTGCACCCGATCGATCCGGCTGTGACAACCAAGCGTCAGGCCGTAGCCGGTTGCGTTGATGGCTTCGATGACCCGATCGAGTTCGCTGGCCTTGTAGCGAATGACGTGCAAAATGGGGCCGAAGACCT
>JAIVHD010000340.1:3608-4570 GCA_020201235.1 Lysobacteraceae bacterium | reverse complement strand
GTGGTTTTTGCGATCCTCGGATCAGTCTTGCTGCGCCGCGCCTGAGTCCCGGTCGCGTTCGTCGACCAGGCGTGTGCCGCTGGCCAGGTCATGCCAGGTCGCGCGGTCCTTGCGCAGCAGCGCGGCGGCTGCCGCGACGCCTGGGTTACGGACCGATTAGCCATGGTAATGATGCTTGAGCACGGGTGTTAAGACTCGAATATCGCACCGGCAATGCAGCTTGGGACTGCCGATCGACCGATTCGAACACAGGAAACAACGGCATGCGTCGTTGGGAGAATGGCGGTATCGTAGCACCCGAATGGTGCTGTGGCGGCTTCGGCGGTACGACATTTGCGTTGTGAATGGGTTGAGTGATGGTTATACTCCGATGCTGAATCCGGGCTTAACGTGGGAAATGAGCCTTCCAAAATCGCTACTGGCACGGTATTCTTGTCGTTATCAACCAAAACGGGGGCATTTGCCGTCCTCGAAATATTTCGAACCAAGCAAATCGGAAATTCAATCATGTCAATATTTTTTGCCCGCAGACCTGTTTTTAATCTGGTGCTGTCCGCCTTGATCGGTTTCGCCTTCGTGCAATCGGCGAGCGCTCAGGTGCTCGATCGGAGCATTCAGACCGAAAGCCGCATCGCGCGTGATGCCGCACAGGTACAGGCCCAGATCAATCAAGTGGCCGACGAGACCGAGACTCTGGTCAACCAGTACCGGATCGTTCTCAACGAGATCGAAAGCATGCGGATTTACAACGAGATGCTGCAACGCACGGTCAATAATCAGGAAGCCGAGATCAACAACATCACCGAAGAGCTGACCACGCTCGAGCAGACCAACCGCGATGTTGTGCCGCTGATGGTTGAAATGGCTGAAACATTGCCGAGGCTGGTTCAGGCCGATGTGCCGTTCCGGGTCGAGGAGCGTAATCAGCGCGCGCAAGCCCTGATCGACGCCCTCGATCAGGC
>JAIVHD010000340.1:0-3567 GCA_020201235.1 Lysobacteraceae bacterium | reverse complement strand
ATGTCACAACTTCTGAAAAATTTCGGCGGATTCTCGAGGCCTACCAGAGCGAGCTGGAGCTTGGCCGCACCACGGAAGGCTATCGGGGTCGTTTGCCTGACGGCCAGCAGGTCGATTTCCTGAGAATTGGCCGCACCTTGCTGTTCTATCAATCGCTGGACGGCTCGAGGACGGGCTGGTGGAATCCCAATTCGCGGCAATATGAAGAGCTGGGTGATCGCTATCGGCTGCCCGTTTCCGATGGCCTTGCGATCGCTCAAAACCAGGTCGCTCCCGATCTGGTTCGCTTGCCCGTACCCGCTCCGACCGAGGCTGAATAATGAAAAAGATCATCACTTTATTGACTGCGGGCTGGCTTGTTGTTCCGGGTCTGTCGTTTGGTCAGGACACGCTCGATCAATTGCTGCGACAGGTTGAACAGGCCGCGAGTGCCGAAGCTCGAATCGATCAGCAGCGGCTGCAGGAATTTCGCAGCCAACGCAGTCGTCAGCAGGAGTTGCTGAACCAGGCGCGGGCCGAATTGCGCGCTGCCGAGCAGTTGTCGGATCGATTGAACAACCAGTTCGACGACAACGAGCGCGAGCTTGCTGATCTGTCGACCACGCTCGATGAGCGCATGGGCAACCTGGGCGAATTGTTCGGGGTCGTGCGTCAGGTCGCCGGCGACATGCGCTCGGTGATGGCCGATTCGATGGTCTCGGCGCAGCTTCCGGGGCGCGAGGAATTCTTCGCCAATCTGGCCGAGCGCAGCAGTACCGACTTGCCGAAGGTTTCCGAATTGCGCACAATGTGGACGGAAATGGTTCGTGAAATCGCCAACAGCGGCAAGGTTGTCGAATTTAAGTCTGATCTGATCAACGCCGATGGTGACCGGGTTGAAAATCGGGATGTGGTCCGCGTCGGCGTTTTCAATGCGGTCTCCGATGGCAAATTCCTGCAATGGGATTCCGGCCAGGGCATCTTGCTGGAACTGCCGCGTCAGCCGGCAGGCCGCTTTCAGACCATGGCCAGAGATCTGCAAAACGCGCCTCCCGGGACGGTTGAGGAAATGGCGGTCGACTTTACCCGGGGCGACATTCTCGCCCAGGTTGTGCGCGCACCCAACCTGCGTGAGCGGGTTCGGCAAGGCGGCACCGTCGGGATGGTGATCATCGTGATTGGTGCGTTCGGTTTGCTGTTTTCAATCTGGAAGGGCGTCATGCTGTTCGTGCGCGGCAACGCGATCAAGCGCCAGGCAAAGCGCTCCGAAGCCAGTACCAGCAATGCGCTGGGTCGCGTCATGAGCGTTTACGAAAGCAACCCTGACGCCGACGTCGAAACGCTGGAACTCAAACTCGACGAAGCGATTCTTCGCGAAACCGCGCCGCTGGAGGCCGGTCTGCCGCTCATCAAGGTGCTCTATGTAGTTGCACCGCTGATCGGGCTGTTGGGGACGGTGGTCGGCATGATCGTGACTTTCCAGCAGATTACCCTGTTCGGTACCGGCGATCCGCGCATGATGGCAAGTGGCATTTCAATGGCACTGATCACGACCGTGCTGGGTTTGGTCGTGGCCATACCATTGACAGTAATCCACAGCATTCTGCAATCGCGCAGCCGGGATCTGATCCAGATTCTAGAAGAGCAGGCAGCCGGTATCATCGCGCGTACAGCGGAGCAGCGTCATGGTAGCTCTGTATAATATTTTAGAGGCTATTCGCGGGTTTATCGACCTGGGCGGGAATGTGCTCTGGGCGATCATGGCCGTGTTATTGGTCATGTGGACCCTGATCATCGAGCGCTACTGGTTTATCTACCGAGTCCTGCCGGGTCAACGTCGGGTCGTGATCGATGAGTGGCAGTCCAGGGACGATCATCGATCCTGGCATGCTCATCGTATCAAGGAAGAGCTGATCAGCCAGACGCGTCAGCAGCTGCATCGCAACGTGCGCACCATCCAGACGCTGGTTGCCATCTGCCCGTTGCTGGGATTGCTCGGAACCGTGACCGGCATGGTCGCGGTTTTCGATGTGATGGCCTTTTTTGGAACCGGCAATGCGCGTGCTATGGCGGCCGGCGTTTCGAAAGCCACCGTTCCCACCATGGCGGGCATGGTGGCCGCCCTGTCCGGCGTCTATTTTGCGTCTCACCTGGATCGCAAAGCCGATATCGAATCCCAGAAGCTGGAAGACATGCTCCAGCATGACTGAGCCGAACCCTTAAAGGACCGACCATGGCACGAAAGCACGCCGCAAAGGATGAGCCGGAAATCAACATCACGCCGATGCTGGACATTGTGTTCATCATGTTGATCTTTTTTATTGTGACGACGACTTTCGTCCGCGAAACGGGCGTGACCGTCGAGAAACCCCAAGCGCTGACCTCTGAACCACGGCCGCAAGGCAATGTCCTAATTGGCGTGGACTCAGACAATCAAATCTGGATGAACGGCAATCAGATCGAGATTGGCGATGTTCGCACGCTGGTTCAACGCGCACGTGCCGAAAACCCCGAGGGTAGCGTGATCCTGGTTTCCGACAAGGGTTCGCGTACCGGGACTCTGGTGGAGGTCATGGACCAGGTTCAGGCCGCCGGCGTTAGTCAAATGGCAATTTCTGCCGAACAGATCGGTGGAGGAGGTTAATCGAATGGGTAGTGGATTGCGCTATATCGTTTCAGTCGCGGTCGCGGTGTTGGTGACGCTGGCGGCCTTTTACTTTATGCATCGATTAATTTCAGGTGACGCGGGCGACCGTGAAGCGATGGAGCCACCTCCGGGCATCCGTTTTGGGCCGGTGGATATCGATACCGAGATGGTCGAAAAGGATCGGCGCAAGCCGGAACCTCCGCCGCCACCGGAAACGCCACCACCGCCGCCGGACCTCGTGATCTCCGAAGTCGAAAAAGTGACCATGGAGATGCCTGATATGCAAATGCCCGATTTGAACCTCGGTAACATGGGCGGCCCCCCGGTGCTCGGTGCGGTCAATATGGACCGGAAGGCCGAAGGCGATGTTGTGCCGCTGGTTCGAATCAATCCACAGTACCCGCGCGATGCGGCGATGAATCAGCTCGAAGGATACGTGACCATTGAGTTCACAATTACCGAGACCGGCTCGGTGACCAATCCGCGAGTGACCGACTCCAAACCGCCGCGCGTTTTTGATCGCGAAGCCATTCGTGCGATTCTTCGGTGGAAGTTTAAGCCCCGGGTGATCGAAGGTGTTGCCGTTGAGCGTCGCGCGACCCAAACCATCGAATTCAGCCTGGACAACGCATGAACAAGCTCAACCAGAGGATTGGCACCACGGTGCGCTCCGCGATTGGCTCCGCGATTGGCTCCACGATCGTTACGGCGATCGTCGTCGGCGTGTCGCTGAGTGTGGGCGTTCTTCAATCCGGCCGCGCCGAGGCGCAAGTGGGGACCACCGCCTGCGGTGAAGAACGCGAGGTCGAGCCCGGGTTGATGACCGAGGGCACCTATCGCCGGCTCAATGAAGCGGTCGAGTTAATGGGCGAGGAAAAGTTCAACGAATCGGTCGCCGAATTGGAAAAACTTCGCAATTCGCGGCTTTCCGACTATGAAAT
>JAIVHD010000227.1 GCA_020201235.1 Lysobacteraceae bacterium | reverse complement strand
TTCTCCAGTCGGGGGTCGGTGACAACTTCATTCGAATCAGACATTTTTTCACTCCATGAGCGCCCTGAATGTTACAGATAAAACCGATCAGGAGCTGTTGGACTGGATGTTGACACACAGGGGTCCGGGTCTGGCTCTACGCCAAGCCGACCGATATGCGCAAGCAGTTCGATGGGTTGGCAGAACTGGCTCGCAACCAGCTCGATGAGGACCCGATGAGTGGCCATCTGTTCGTATTTATCAACCGGCGCCGGACTTACATGAAGGTGTTGCCGTGACCGGCTTGATGGCCACGAAGTGATAAGGCTGGGCCGGCAAGGCCTTGAGGGCCGGCCGATCCAGGCCGGCGTACCGAAATGAACTACGACGCCTTCGGCCGGCTCACCGAGACGCGCTTCCCCGACGGCACGTTGTCAACACGCGAATATGATGCCGAAGGCAATCTTGTCGCCGAAACCTAAAGTGGACCCCATTGTCAAGACAGAATACGCTCGAGTTTAAGCTATAGCCTGTGCCTCAATCGCAGCTGAACAGCGCTGCCCTGGTATTGCAGTTTCGCCGGGCGTTGTTGCCGCCGGGCCGTACTTGTCCACAAGCGGTTTAGTTCAACTTGTAAGTGTATACAGTGCGCGGCGGCGGGGGTGGTTTGTCATTCTATCCCGCGCCCACCGTGGCCGAGATCAGTTGGCTCGCCTGAATTGCTATGGTTTTGAGGTTCAATCTGAATCCTGAGTTCAGCATTGACGGTGTTCCGGGCGGGGTAAGGTTCCCGTCATGGCCGGGTGATCGGAATCATCGACTTATCGTTTTGCACCTGAAAGCGAGTTGCTCGATCGGGTCGATCGGGTCGAGCGGGAGGAATGAATCGAGCCATGAAAAAATCCGCTGCGGCTACGGCTATAGGGATAGAAAAACGGCGGGTAATAGCGGTTGTAAAACGGACTGTAATATGGCCAGTACGGATCGCTGGAACCGTAATGGCCACGCCCGTAATAGCTGGATTCAACGCGTTCGGGCCAAAGATGGATCGATTCGGCATCGAGCACGGGGTAGCGGTAGGCGAATTGCCCGACATTGCCGGTATTGAATGACTCGAGCCGCCCGACTACGGTGACCTCGCGGCCATTGACAAAAATTTCGGGATCCAGGAAGCGCTGCTCGCAGGCGGTATAGGTCTTGCGGGTAGTCGCCTTCCAGCGACTCGGGAATGCTTGCGCAGCCCGAAATCATGCCTGCAACGATTAAAACAAGCCATTGGACTGATTTCATACTCATGACTGCACATCTCCGTGAAATTCCTTCCATTCAGACCGATTTTGGCCTTGGTGAGTTCAACCGCGGGCGCCACTGCAGGGTCTGGCGCTCGATTAGGCGCGCCTGCTCCGGATTTGGGCTTGAATAGCGGGCTAGACAGTATCGATCCGCAAGCGTGACCAGTTCGTGACCGTTTGCGAGCCGCGACGATGCATGCCGGGCCAGCTCCAGCGGCGTTTCGCCCGCAGCCACGCTGATTCCGGCTTTCCGGATCCGTCGGCGCAGCCGCAGCCAGGCACGCTCGAGCGGATCCCTGCTGCGAAATCCGGCAAGCGGGCCGGTGAGCAGCCAGACCAGCGGCAGTAATGCCAGCGCGGCGGCAACAATGATCAGCACGGCCTGGGCTGCAAGCGACAGACCGTTCAATCCGAACTTCGACAGCATTTCGTTTTGCCGCCGTGCGTCATAACCGAGTACCCAGCGGTTCCATGCGTGCTGCAGACGGTCGAACTGGTTTCGAAGTCGGTAAACCCAATCGACGTCCAGCCACCCGCGCCGCACGTCCAGCGCGCCACGTGCGCCATCGAGTATTCGGCTGGGCGAAACCGCAGCAGTCGGGTCGACCCGCACCCAGCCCTGGTCGGCAAGCCAGACTTCGGCCCAGGCATGCGCGTCGGACTGGCGTACCAGAAGGTAGCCGCCGGATTGCTGCCAGAAGCCGCCCTGGTAGCCGGTGACCACGCGCGCCGGGATGCCGGCCGCGCGCATCAGCAGCACAAACGCCGAGGCGTAATATTCGCAGTAGCCCGAGCGCAGGTCGAACAGGAATTCGTCGGCACCGTGGCGTCCCAGCGGTACGGTATCCAGGCTGTAGAAAAAAGCTTCCTGGTTGAACCAGGTCAGGACCGCGTCGACCAGCGCGCGATCATCGGCATGACGGCGGCGCAGATCAAGTGCCAGCGCGCGGGTGCGCGGATTGCTGTCGTCTGGAAATTGCAGCGCGGCCTGCTTGAGTCCGACCGAAAGTTCCGGAGAATCGATGAAATCGGGCTGACTTTGTACCCGGTACGAGGTCAGCGTCGTGACCGGTTGATTGCGAATCAATTCATAGTCCGGGGTGACTCGGCTGTCATCCGGCCAGCGCGCGGGATAATCAAGCGCGAACAACCAGTTGCGCTCGTTCGGCTCGAGCTGCACCCGGTAGTCGATGGTCGCCCCGTGCGAGGCTGGCAGCCGGCTTGCAGTTCGCTCTTCTGAACCGAACAACCGCCGCCAGCTTCGCCCATTGAAGCTCCATAACACCGGTCCGCGCCAGTACAATTGCTGTCGCTCTGGCATCGCGCCGTCGAATTCGACCCGGAACGCTGGACTGTCATCCATGAACAGCGAGATGATGCTGCCGGGCTCCATGGTGTCGGAAAGCCCGCTTTTGCCGTCCAGCGCCTGCTCGGGCACGCCCCATAACGGCGACCCGAGACGCGGAAAAAGCGTGAACAGCGCGATCGCGAAAGGCGCGGCCATCAACAGCATCAGGGCACCTTCGACAAAGGCCGCGCGCGGCCGGTTGGTGCCACCCGGTGCCGCGCTTTGGTCCTCGTCGCGCTGGATCTGGACCAGTGCGACAACCGCCAGCCAGCAGCCGACGATCAGGTAGGCGATCAGGATCAGCTTTTCACTGAACAGGAACTGGGTGGCAATCAGGAAAAAGCACAGCGATGCGACGATGCGTGCGTCGCGCAGCCGGAACATCTCCATCAGCTTCGCCGCCATCATCAGGCACAGCAACACCGTGGCCGCGCGGCGGCCCCAGAAAATTCCGAAATTCAATACGACGGCAGCCAGCCCGGCGAAGGTCAGGCCGATGCGCAGCAGCCAGTGCGGCGGACCCATCTGCAGATACGCCGCAGCCGCCCTCCATAAGGCCGCCAGCAGAATTACTGCGGCCAGCCAGGCCGGCATGTTGCCCAGGTGTGGAAGCACCGCGACGACGAAGGCCGCGACGACCAGGAAAACGGTCTTGCGCGAAAGCTTGCCGGTCGCCGGCGATCTTGCCGTGCTCATCGATGCATGCTCATTGCACCCGGCGTATTCACTACCCGGTCTACTGCGGCGGCCCAGGCCCCGCGTCTGCGGTGTTTTACAGCCAAGCGCATCCTCACCGGACAGGCGAGTACGCCTCCGGTGCGCTCGGTCGCGAAAACACCGTATACACGGGACCTGGAACCGCCTCGCGACGATCGGGTGGTGAATAAGCCGGGTTGAAGATGGATCATGTTGGTTTGATCACTAGCAAATGCTCTTTGAATATTACGCAATGAGTGACCGGGTTAATAATCGGCCAGTTGGTCCAGGCAGCGCTTTCGATGAACCTCGCCGTGCGCGGGCGCAATCTTCGAGCTGCCGAGTTCAAGGCCGAAGTGCCGACCTTCACGGTCGGCATCGAGAACCCAGCGGGCCAGGACCGAAAGCCGTTGTTCCAGGTCCGCGCCGGGCGCATCGCTTAGCCGCAGCACCACGCGGCCGCCGCGCGGTCTGGCGTATTGTCGCGCCAGCAGGCTCTGGTGGCGCTGGCTGGCTTTCCAGGCAATTCTGTGCAGCGGGTCGCCCTCGCGCCATTCGCGCAGACCGTGGAATTCATCGCTTTCATCACCGGCTTCAGCCGCCCCGTCGAACTCGGAGGCGGTGGGTAGCGGTGGCGCTTCATCGGCCGGGCGCGGCCAGACCCGAAACCGGCGCTCGGGCCAGATCCACGACCAAGCCTCAAACCAGCCTATGGGATAGCGGCTTCGAATCCGGACACGCGGCAGGTCCAGCCAGCCGCGCCGGAGGGTCGGGATTTGCAGCACGGCCTGCCCGAAACCACCGGCGCCAAGGTCGACGCCGGCGGACGGTGGTGCGTCTGCGATCGTCGCGACCAGGCCGTCGCGGCAGCGCTCGCGGGTCTCTCGCAGGCGCACCGCAAGTTCCAGCGCAGCGCCGGCGAATACCGGGCCGGCTTCGACGCCTCGGACTTCGACGCCTTCGAGATTGCGGTGCGCCAGATGCATCGATAGCAGGCCGATGCCGGCCACCAGGAAGGTTGTGAACAGGCCCAGATTGTTATTGAAGTTGAGACTGCCGAGCAGCATCGCGGTCAGCAGCACGCCGATCATCCAGCCGAATCGCGTGGGCAGAATGAAGATCTGGCGATAACCCAGCAGCAGCGGCGGATGAATGGCACCGCGCCGCGCGACCAGGCGCTTCGACCAGGTCGAAGCTGCACCGGACAGGCGTTGCCGCAGCGCCTCAGGGAACGCGCGTTTCGCCGAGGATCTGGCCGACGACATCGATCGGGTCTCCGTTACCTGGACGGCACTGCAAACGGTGCCCGGCGAGCGCGCCGAAGACCTGTTTGACGTTATCGGGCAAGACAAAATCCTGGCGGTTGATCAGCGCATGGGCGCGTGCCGTTCGCAGCAGCGCCAGTGCTGCGCGCGTCGACAGCCCGGCTCTGAGGGCCGGATGCTCGCGGCTGGCCAGGATCAATGCCTGGATGTAGTCGAGCACCGGCTCCGAGACATGCACCAGGCCAACCCGGCGCATCAGCGCGAGCAGATCCTCGGGTTGCAGCACCGGCTTGAGTTGCTGGAGAAGGTCGCGACGGTCGGACTGAACCAGCAACGCCCGCTCCTGATCCGGTGCCGGATAGCCGAGGCTGATTCGTAACAAGAAGCGATCCATCTGCGAATCCGGCAGCGGGTAGGTTCCGACCAGGTCGACCGGGTTTTGCGTGGCGATGACGAAGAACGGTCGTGGCAGCGCATGCGTTCGACCATCGAGACTAACCTGTTGCTCGGCCATGGCTTCGAGCAGCGCGCTCTGGGTCCTGGCAAGGCCGAAAAAGCCAGTTCAACTTGTTGCTGCTTGCCGAGCACAACTTCGTTGACCGCCTCGATGCCCAGGCGTAATTGTTCTTCGGAGTCGCGCGTGGCCTGTTTTTCAGACTGTTTTTCAAGTCCCACTTCAGTCATCCATCAAGGCGTTCAACTTGGCCGCGCAGATAAAATCGTTTTCGCTCAGACCATCAATCGCATGGGTGGTGAAATTGACCAGGCAAAAGTTGTAACCGCCCTCGAAATCGGGGTGATGGCCCTGCTGGTTGGCAACCCACGCCATGGCATTGATAAACGCGATGGTCTTGTAGAAGCCCTTGAATTCAAAACGCCGGTAAATGCGATTGGCTTCGGGCGCGAGCTGCCAACCCGGGACCTGTTGCAGTAGTTCGGTTGCACGCTCGGCGCTCAGCGGCGTCGTTCCACCCTCGCAGGGCACGCATTTTTTCTGTTCCAGGTTTTGGCTCATCAGGCAGCTTCCTTCTGTTTGGGTGGGTAGGTGGGTGTGAATTGCCCGAGCGCGCGTGCCTTGCGGATCAGCGCAAGCAGATCCCGGCCGGCCAGGTCAAAAAGATCATCCATGCTGTCGAGCATGTAATAGACGGTTTGATAGATGTCGATTCGGTAGGGTGTTCGTAGCGCGTCGATCGGGTCAAACGGACGCCGCAGCGGCTGGTCGCTCTCAACCGCGTAAACAGTTTCTCCGGGCGAGGAGGCAATGCCACCACCGTAGATACGCACGCCGTCGGCGGT
Organism: Lysobacteraceae bacterium; assembly: GCA_020201235.1. Taxonomy (GTDB): domain Bacteria; phylum Pseudomonadota; class Gammaproteobacteria; order Xanthomonadales; family Wenzhouxiangellaceae. The sequence goes on along the minus strand of JAIVHD010000227.1, from coordinate 11,191 downwards.
GTCGAGCAGGCCGAATTCGACGGTAAACCAGTACAGTCGAGCCAAAAATACGCGCTCGGCCTTCGATGCCCCGACCCCGGCCTTACCGTAGGCTTCGGTAAAGTCGGCGAACGCCTGGTGTGTCAGCATGGCGGTATGGCCGAAGATTTCGTGGAAAATATCGGGCTCTTGCAGGTACTCCATTTCCGCGCGCGAGCGAATAAACGAGGCGGCCGGGAATTTCCGTTCGCTCAACAATCTGAAGAAATCATCGAAATTGATCAGTGCCGGCACCGCTTGCACGCGCCAGCCGGTTTTTTGATGCAGGATTTCAGAGACGTCGCGGGTTTGCGGTATCCGGTCATGTGGCAGTTCGAGCGTCGCAAGCCCGTCCAAAAATGGCTGGCAGACGCGATCCTTGATGAGATCAATCTGGCGATCATACAATTCGCTCCAAATTCGATGCTCGTCGTCGGTATAGTGGATGACGCCGTGCTCGTCTGGAAGCTTGGCTTCGTACTTACTCGATTTGCTCATCCCTTGCATCCTCCAATTGGGTCCACGAAACGCATTTACGTTTCATTCTAGCAGTTGACCGGACAATCCGATGTTTGCATCCAAATTCACAGAGCCGCGCTTTCATTCGCCGACCTTCTACCAGAACGAGGTCGGGGACGATGATCGCTTCGCGTGCCTGCGCGGAGATTACCAGACCGACGTCGTTGTGATCGGCGCCGGTCTGGCCGGGTTGAGTAGCGCGCGGGGCTTGGCCGAACGCGGCAATTGCGACGTCATCGTGATCGATCGTGGCCTGCCTGGAGAAGGTGCCTCAGGTCGCAATGGTGGCTTCGTGTTCGCCGGCTATTCTCTGGACAACGATGCGCTCGCCCGGCGTGTCGGCGTCGCCACGGCGCGCCGAATGCATGGCTGGACGCGAACCGCAGTCGATCTGGTGCGCAGCCGCTGCCGACAACTGGACGTGCCGGTCTCGAGCCAGGGCGTTTTGCTGGCCGACTGGTTCGGGCAGCCAGAAACTATGGCGGAGTTTCAGCGCCGGATGCGCGAGCTTCTCGACTTTAGGCTCGACTGGGCGAACGAACGCGAGCGGGCCGCGCTGGTGCGCAGTGACCGCTACGGTGTCGGCCTGATCGAGCCGGGATCGTTTCATTTTAATCCGCTAGCCTATGTACGTGCGATTGCCGCCAAGCTGGTCGACGTTGGCATAACCGTGGCTGCCGGCTCGCCGGCAATTGAGATGAAGCCGGTGTCGTCGCGAAAGGGCGGCTGGATCGTGCGCACCCCGCAGGCCGTCATTCGGGCACATCGCGTGGTGGTAGCCACCGGCGGTTACGGCAGCGGCCTGTGGCCGGCCGCAGGCCGCGCCGTGCAGCCGATCGCGACCTACATCATGGTGACCGAGCCGATCGCCGCGCTGGCCGAACTGATGCCGGCCGATGTCGCCGTCTACGACAATCGCTTTGCATTCGACTATTACCGCAAGGTCGGCGGCGATCGTCTGCTGTGGGGCGGCCGGATCTCGATAACCGATCGCGGCCTGGAGTCGATTCGACGCATGCTCAGGCGCGATATGCTGAAGGTGTTCCCTTCGTTGCACGACTGCTGCATCGACTATACCTGGGGCGGCTGGATGAGCTATGCGCGCCACCAGATGCCGGTCCTGACCGAAACGCAACCCGGGCTGTGGCTTGCGCTTGCCTTTGGTGGCCACGGCATGGCTACTACTACGCTGGCCGGCGAAGTGCTGGCAGAGGCGTTGTGCGGAGAACCGTTGCGGCTGCGGGAGTTTCAGCGTTTTGGCCCGGTCTGGGCCGGCAGCACCGTTGGCCGGGCGGCCTTGCAGAGCATTTACTGGTGGAAGCAGCTGCGCGACCGCTTGCGCTGATCGGATCCGTGCCGCTCGTGGCCGCCCAAGCTGATCATCGTGCGTTGGGGTATAGTTGCCGGCTGAAATCAATGACTGACTGCAGATGAAGACGACCGCTGAAATTCGCCGGGAATTCCTCGATTTTTTTGTCGCACGCGGCCATCGCGATGTGCGATCGAGCTCGCTGGTGCCGGCCAACGATCCGACGCTGCTTTTCACCAATGCGGGCATGGTCCAGTTCAAAGACGTGTTTCTCGGGGTCGAAAAACCCGATTACACGCGAGCGACCAGTTCGCAACGCTGTGTGCGCGCCGGCGGAAAGCATAACGATCTCGAAAATGTCGGCTATACCGCGCGTCATCACACATTTTTTGAAATGCTCGGAAACTTCAGCTTTGGTGATTACTTCAAACGAGAAGCCATTGAATTCGCATGGGTTTTTTTGACTGAAAACTGCGGCTTTCAGCCTGCGAAGCTGTGGATTACGGTGTTTGATGACGACGATGAAGCGGCCGATATCTGGCTCAACGAAATCGGCGTCAGTCCGGAGCGGTTTTCGCGAATTGGTGCCAAGGATAATTTCTGGTCGATGGGCGAAACCGGCCCGTGCGGCCCGTGCAGCGAGATTTTCTACGATCACGGCCCGGATGTGCCCGGCGGCCCTCCGGGATCGCCGGATGAAGACGGCGACCGCTACATTGAAATCTGGAACCTGGTGTTCATGCAGTTCGACCGCGCCGCCGATGGTTCGCTGACGCCATTGCCGCGCCCGTGTGTCGATACGGGCATGGGGCTGGAGCGCCTCGTGGCCGTTCTCCAGGGCGTGCATTCCAACTATGAAATCGATCTTTTCCAGCATTTGATTCGGGCCGCGGCCGAAAAAACCGGCGCCCACGATTTGACACAGGCGTCGCTGAAAGTCATCGCCGACCACATTCGTGCTTGCGCCTTTTTGATCGCTGATGGCGTGTTGCCGGCCAATGAAGGCCGCGGCTATGTGCTGCGGCGAATCATCCGGCGCGCGATCCGGCACGGTTACAAGCTGGGCTGCAAGCAGCCTTTTCTAGCCGCCATGGTAGAGCCGCTGGTCGAGGCGATGGGCGACGCCTACCCGGAACTGGCCGAGCAGCAGCTCGGCATCGCCGACACGCTGGCTCGCGAAGAGCGGCGTTTCGGCGAGACCCTGGACCAGGGGATGAAACTCCTGGAGGATGAATTGAGCCGCCTGGCGTCGAGTGTCATTCCTGGCGCAATCGCATTTAAGCTGTACGACACCTTCGGTTTTCCGCTCGATCTGACCCACGACATTGCGCGCGAGCGCGGTCTGAGCGTTGATGACAACGGCTTTGAGACCGAAATGCAGGCGCAGCGTGAGCGCGCGCGCGCGGCCGGCCAGTTCAATGTCAACGACGAGATCTCGGCCGACGCGATCGCCAAGCTCGACACGACCGAATTTCTGGGCTACGGCAGCGATCTGGTTTGCGATGCCACGGTGCTGTCGATCATTGTCGACGGCGTCGAGCGCGATGCACTCCAGGCCGGTGAATCAGCCCGGGTGTTGCTCGACAGGACACCGTTTTACGCCGAGTCGGGCGGCCAGATCGGCGATACCGGCGTGCTGGAAGCGGATTCGACACGCTTTGAAGTCACCGATACGCGCAAACGCGCGGGTTCCTACCATGTGCACGAAGGCACGCTTAAAGAGGGCGCATTAAACGTTGCCGACCGCGTTCGCGCGAAGGTTGACCGCGAACAGCGCGCCGATATCGTACGGCATCACTCGGCCACTCATCTTCTGCATGCGGCGCTGCGCGATATCCTCGGCGCGCATGTCCAGCAAAAGGGCTCGCTGGTCGCAGCTGACCGCCTGCGCTTTGATTTTTCGCACTTTGATCCACTGACCGCGGAGCAGGTCGATGCCATTGAACGGCGGGTTAACGAACAGATCCAGGCTAACGAGGCCGCGACCGTCAGCGTGATGGATTACGATGAGGCGCTGGCAGCCGGCGCGCTGGCCTTTTTCGGCGACAAATACGGCGACCGCGTGCGCGTGCTGCGCTTCGGCGATTATTCCACCGAGTTGTGTGGTGGCACTCACGTTGACCGGGTCGGCGATATCGGTGTTTTCAAGATTCTCTCCGAGACTGGTATTTCAGCCGGCGTGCGGCGCATTGAGGCGGTCGCCGGTCGCCAGGCGGTCGCCTGGATGCAGCAGGCCGACAAGTCGTTGCGCGAGATCGCTGCGCGCCTGAAGTCGACCCCGGCCGAGGCCGGCCGGCGGGTCGACCAGTTGCTGGAGCGCTCGCGCGAACTCGAAAAACAGCTTGAGCGGATCAAGGGCAAGCTCGCTGCAGCACGCGGCTCGGACCTGGGTTCGAATGTCCGCGACATCCGCGGTATTCGCGTGGTTTCGCAAAAACTCGAGGGGGTCGATCCGAACAGCCTTCGCGACACCGTCGATCAGCTCAAGAATAAGCTTGGCTCGGCCATTATCGTACTCAGCACCGTGGCCGAGGGCAGAGTGCGGCTCGTGGCCGGCGTTACCAGCGATTTGAGCAACCGTTTTCGGGCCGGCGAGTTGGTCAACTACGTGGCCGAACAGGTTGGTGGAAAGGGCGGTGGACGTCCTGATTTTGCCCAAGCCGGCGGAACCGACGCGGGATCACTGGATTCTGCCCTTGAATCGGTCTACCACTGGGTCGACCAAAACATCGATTGAGGCGCAGCGGTACCCGACCGAAACATTTGATCTGTTAGCCTAACGGCTGACTTAACACGACAGGGCGCAAAAAAATGGACGTATTGGTCTGGTTGTTCGCGGGTTTGATCATCGGCACCGCCATCGGAGCAGCCGCAGTGTGGTTGATGAATAAACGCAGCAGTTCGGGCGAGTCGGTTGAAAGCATTCGGCGCGAAAATGAACAATTTCGCGAAGAGGTCAGCGAACATTTTGTCGAGACCGCGCGACTGATTAATCAATTGACCGATAGCTACAAGGACGTTTTCGATCATCTCAGCCAGGGCGCTGAAAAACTGGCCGACGACCGCATGTTGGCCGAGCGCATGCCAAAGGTCAGCCGCCATGAAGTCCGCCTGCACCACCTCGGCAGTACCGAGTCCGGTGATTCCACAGGAGATCATTCAAAGACCTCAGAGTTGGCCGACCCGCTCAAGAAACCCTCCGTTGCCAGCCAGCAAAGCCGGAGTCACGTCGGCCAATCTTTGACCGGCAGCAAAGGTGATGACCAGCCGGCCGACAGCAAGCCGGCCGACAGCAAGCCGGTAGACAGCAAGCCGGCAGATAGCAAGCCGGCAGATAGCAAGCCGGCAGATAGCAAGCCGGCAGATAAGCCGGTCGATGGCACGCAGAGTGATCGTTCCCCCTCCAGATCCGAGCCGAAAACTTCTGCACAAGCCGATCGCGAGGCAAACGGAAGGGCTTCGGACAAGATCAAAACATCGGGCTCAAAGGCCTGAATCGTCGCCGCCGTCGCCGCATCAATTTGCGTGGCTTGGGGTTCAAACAGTCGCTTGAGGATTTTATCCCGGCTGATTCACCGCCCGCCGTTGCGAGGTGCCGCCAAGTGCCGTGGCTGGAGCGTTTTGCGACGATCCACAGCGGAAGCGTACGGGCCTTTCCGGTCAGGATGCGTAACCGAGCGAAACGCCGCAGACGCGGGCCATGGCGGTGCTACAGGAGGGTGGGTGAAAAAGCCGGGTTATGGAATCCTTGGGCTCGTTGCGAGCCGTACTGAAGGTTGCGGCGGGCGAGACGCTCTTGAAATCGAGGCCAATTCCGATTCGGTAGAAGTCATGGTTAAAACGCTGCCCTGATCGTACCAATCGCCGAGAACTATGCGTTCGCGCGGTTGGCCGTCGACATCATGACGATGCCGGAAGGGTCGGTGGGTATGGCCGTGGATCATGCGCTGCGCACCGCTTTGCCGAAATAGTTCTTCGACTGCTCCGGCGCTGACGTCGGTAATTGCCGGACGCAGGTTTCGGTTTCGAGCCCGGCTTGCAGCGCGCAGCACCGCAGCCAGGCCGCGGCGAAACCAGAGTGGGCGGGAAAGCATGCGCTGCTGCCAGGCGCGGTCCATGACACGTTTTCGAAAGCGCTGGTAGGCGATGTCGTTGGTGCACAACGTGTCGCCGTGCAATAGAACCGTGGGGACACCGTAGAGATTGATTAAAAACGGCTCCTGGATTGGACGCATGGCCGCCCGCCTGCAGTACTCCTGCCCAAGCAGAAAATCCCGGTTACCGGTCAGGAAGTGTATTTCGGTTCCGGCCGCGCTGAGCGCGCGCAAGCCTTGGGCAACCGACTGTTCGAGCGGTCCAATCGCATCGTCGCCAATCCATGCCTCGAAAAGATCTCCCAGGATGAACAGCGCGTCGGCCTGGTGGGCGGGTCCGGCGAGAAAATCGAGAAACTGTCGGGTGATGACTGGCTGCGAACGGCCCAGATGCAGGTCGGAGATGAAAAGCGTCCTCGAAGTCATGGACGCGCCAGACGTTTTGCTTGGGCAGGGTGGTGGACCGCCCGACCGCTCATATCGATGCCTTCAGCGCCGGCGCGGCTGGGTGACGCCCGCGCCGTGCTGCCGCAGTCACCTGGATCAGCGGTCGAGCGTATCATCGTACGATTGACGTCTTATTCGTCGTCTTAATCTTGGTCTTAATCGTCGTTTTACTGGATCTCAACCCGCTCGATTGCGATCGGCTCGACCGGAACGTCCTGGTGCATGCCCTTGTTCCCGGTTTCGACCGCACGGATCTTGTCGACTACATCCATGCCGTCGGTGACCCGGCCAAATACCGCGTAGCCCCAGGTGCCGCCGGACTGCTTGCCACGATGATCCAGGGCAGGGTTGTCGACCGTGTTGATGAAAAACTGGGCGGTGGCCGAATGCGGCATGTTGGTTCGGGCCATGGCCAGTGTGCCGCGACTGTTGGTCAAGCCGTTGTCGGCTTCGTTGGTAATCGGCTCACGGGTCGGCTTTGGCGTCATGTTGGCATCGAAGCCACCGCCCTGGATCATGAAGCCGCTGATGACGCGATGAAAAATTGTGCCGTCGTAAAAGCCGTCCTTGGCGTAGTCGAGAAAATTCTTGGCTGAAATCGGCGCCTGGTCTTCGAATAATTCGACCGTAATGTCGCCCATGGAAGTGTGAATAATCAATGTAGGGAGCTCCTTTTCGAATGGATTTTCGGTCTCGCCGCCTTCTTGCTGGCCACAAGCCATTAGGGGAAATGCCAGGATCAAGGCAAAAATGATTTTCATGATTGAGTCCGTATTAGCGGAAATTTAGGGTTGGGCAATCATAAATCAATGTTGCGAATGAGTGCACGCTATCTGGCAGCTGCCTCGAGCGACCCTTTGCAGGGTGCCCGCGCAGGGATGGTGAATCAGCCGGGCTCAGCGGGAGTAAAATACGGGCATGAAAAAACGACGGGTCGAATCCATACGCTGGCACGACGGTCGATTGTTGCTGCTCGATCAGCGTGACCTGCCGACGGCCGAGAACTGGGTCGAGATGCCAGGTATCGAGGCCATTCACGGGGCCATTTCGGATCTTCTCATTCGCGGCGCACCGGCAATTGGTATCGCGGCCGCTTACGGCTGCGTTCTGGCTGCGGCTCACCGTGTCGCCGACACCTCCGCCTGGCACGGCGACCTCGACCGCCTGATCGAGGCGCGGCCGACTGCGGTCAATCTGCGCTGGGCGATCGAGCGTATGCGCGCTACCGTAGCGGACGGCAGCACACCCGGCGCGGCGTTGGCCGATCTGGAGCGGGCCGCTTGCAAAATCCATTCCGACGATCTGGCAGCCAATCAAGAAATGGCACGCGCCGGAGCCAGTTACCTTGCGCCAGGCTCTCGGGTTCTGACCCATTGCAACACGGGCTCGCTTGCGACTGCGGGTGTTGGCACGGCACTTGGCGTAATTGTTCGGGCCTGGCACGAAGGCCGTTTGAAGTCAGTGCACGCCTGCGAGACACGTCCCTGGCTTCAGGGCCTGCGCCTGACCGCGTGGGAACTGGCCCGCGAACAGGTGCCGTGCAATATGCTGGTTGAGAGTGCGGCGGCAAGTCTTCTGCAAGCTCGCGAAATCGACTGGGTGATTACCGGTGCTGACCGCATTGCCGCCAACGGCGATGTCGCCAATAAGATCGGCACGCTAATGCTGGCCGTGCTGGCGCGTCATTTCGGCGCGCGAATGATGGTGGTCGCACCCCGTTCCACGGTTGATCCGGACACAGCGGACGGCCGACAGATTCAAATTGAGCACCGACCCGCCGACGAAATCTGGTCCAGCGCAGGCATCGCCGGCGGGTTGCCGGGAATCGGAGCGTTCAACCCGGTTTTTGATGTGACACCGGCCCGCTTGATTGATCTCATCGTAACCGAGGGCGGCGTACTTCGGCCGCCCTACGAACAGGCCATCAGCGGCCTGTTCGGGGCGCTCTGAGAGCCCCTGTGAGAGGCTGTTGAAAAGGGCTGCCTGTGCTAGAATGACAAACTTATTGCGGTGGCCTCTTGACCAAATTCAATCTCGAACGTTAATTGTATTTAATCAAGCGGTTACAAGGCATTTGTAAAAGTAATTCTAAAGAAGTGACGCATGGCTGAACTTGCCCAGGAAGTCCTCCCGGTAAACCTCGAAGATGAAATGCGTCAGTCCTATCTGGACTACGCCATGAGTGTCATCGTCGGGCGTGCCTTGCCCGACGTTCGCGATGGGCTAAAGCCAGTCCACCGACGCGTGTTGTTCGCCATGCATGTGCTCGGAAATGATTTCAACAAACCGTATAAGAAGTCGGCGCGCGTCGTCGGTGACGTCATCGGTAAATATCATCCGCACGGCGACACGGCCGTCTACGACACGATCGTGCGGATGGCGCAGCCGTTCTCGCTGCGCTACATGCTGGTCGACGGCCAGGGCAACTTCGGCTCGGTCGATGGCGATTCGCCCGCAGCCATGCGATACACCGAAGTCCGCATGGCGAAACTGGCCCACCAGCTGCTCGCCGATATCGACAAGGATACGGTTAACTGGCTGCCCAACTACGACGAATCGGAGCACGAGCCGGCGGTCATGCCGACGCGCGTGCCAAACCTGCTGATCAACGGTTCATCGGGTATTGCGGTTGGCATGGCTACCAACATTCCGCCGCACAACCTCAACGAGGTGATCGGGGCGTTGCTCGGGCTGATCGAAAATCCGGATCTCGACCTGGACGGCATCATGCAGTACATGCCCGGGCCTGATTTTCCGACCGCAGGCATCATCAACGGTGCTGCGGGCATTCGCGAAGCCTACGAGACCGGTCGCGGTCGCATTTACATGCGCGCGGTGGCCCATTTCGAGGATGAGGAAAGCGGCAAAACCAAGATCGTCGTGACCGAGCTGCCCTACCAGGTCAACAAGGCCAGGCTGCTCGAGAAAATCGCCGATTTAGTCAAGAACCGTAAGCTTGAGGGTATTTCCGAGTTGCGCGACGAGTCCGACAAGGACGGCATGCGCATGGTGGTCGAGCTCAAGCGCGGCGAAGTCGGCGAAATCGTGCTCAACAACCTCTTCCAGAACACCCAGATGCAGTGCGTGTTCGGCATCAACATGGTCGCGCTGGTCGACAACCAGCCAAAACTGCTCAATATTCGTCAGGTATTACAGGCTTTTCTAAAGCACCGTCGCGACGTGGTCACAAAGCGCACGTTGTTTGAGCTACGCAAGTCGCGCAGTCGCGCGCACATCCTTGAGGGCTTGACCGTAGCGCTGGCCAACCTGGATGAAATCATTAGCCTGATCAAGAAGTCGCCAACGCCGGCCGATGCGCGCGAAGGCCTGCAGGCGCGGCGCTGGCAGGCCGGACCGGTCGCGGCGCTACTCGGCCAGGCAGGCGCCGAGCTATCCCGGCCCGAGGATCTGCTGCCCCAAATCGGCCTGCGCGACGACGGCTACCAACTCTCGCCGACCCAGGCCCAGGCAATTCTTGACCTTCGGTTGCAGAAACTCACCGGGCTTGAGCAGGAAAAGCTTTCCGATGAATACCGGGAAATTCTCGACCAGATCCGAGAGCTGATTCGAATTCTCTCCGAGCCCGACGCGCTGATGCAGGTCATTCGAGAGGAGCTCGAATCGATTCGCGACGAGTTCGGCGATGCGCGCCGTACCGAAATCGTGAACGACCAGCTGGATCTGACCATGGAGGACCTGATCACACCCGAGGACGTTGTGGTCACGCTGTCGCACGCCGGCTATGCAAAATACCAGCCGCTGGACCGTTACCGAAGCCAGAAGCGCGGCGGACGCGGGCGCAGCGCCACCAAGACCAAGCAGGAAGACTTCGTCGAACGCTTCTGGGTGACCAACACCCACGATACGCTGCTGGTCTTTACCAGCGCCGGCAAGGTTTACAAGACCAAGGTGTACGAGCTGCCCCAGGCCGGCCACAACAGCCGCGGGCGGCCGATGGTCAACTTGCTGCCGCTCGATGAAGGCGAACGAATCAATGCGGTTTTGCCGACGCGCGAATTTCCCGATGACTGGTTTGTGTTTTTCGCCACACGTTCCGGTCGCGTCAAGAAAACGCCACTGTCGGATTTTGCTCATATTCGCTCGAACGGCATCTGGGCAATCGAACTGGAAGGCGACGATCAACTGGTCGACGTCGCGTTTACCGACGGCACGCGCGACATTTTGCTGTTTTCGTCGGCCGGCAAAGTCATCCGGTTCTCGGAAGAGCGGGTTCGCCCGATGGGTCGGCAGACCCGGGGGGTGGTCGGGATCCGCCTCAAGCCGGACCAGCAGGTGGTCTCGATGCTGATCGCCGATGATAACGATGTGTTGCTGGCAACTGAAAATGGATATGGCAAGCGCACGGCGCTCGAGGAGTTTCCAATTTATAATCGCGGCGGCCAGGGCGTGATCGGCATCCAGGCTTCGGGTCGAAACGGCGCTCTTGTGGCGGCGCTTGCGGTCAACGAGGAAGATGATGTCATGTTGACGTCGAACGCCGGCACGCTGGTGCGCACCGGCGTGCACGAAATCTCGCGGCTGGGCCGCAACACGCAGGGCGTGACGCTAATCCGGCTCGACGACGACGAGCAGTTGATCGGCCTTGCACGTGTCGCGGTTTCCGAAGACGAAAACCCGGAAGAGGGCGAAGACGGCGCGGAATGATCCGGGTCGAACCGGTCGGTAAACCCATCATCCGAGTTACTGTGCTGGCGCAACGGCTCGGATCGTCGCACTTCCCTATGGTCAAAAAATGACCATCACAACGCTTTGGTTCATGCCATCGTAGCCATAATCTTCGAGC
>JAIVHD010000113.1 GCA_020201235.1 Lysobacteraceae bacterium | reverse complement strand
GTGTAACTCAGCGTGCCCGTACTGGTCACCAGGGCCGGATGATCCGGTCGCCGCTTGACAGCAGACTCAAAACGTTCAGTGAGTGTCGCCGCTTCGGTCACAGCCGGACAACGGCCCGCCGTCAACCAGTGCTCACGCGCCGCAGCACTCAGCATCGGCAGGGCCGACAAAGGCGTGTCGCGCTCCTGGCTGACGGCCCACAGGGCCTGCTCGAAAGCATCCAGAAGATACTCGATGGCGGTCCCATTAAAACGCGCCTGGTCGTACTTGACCTTAAGGTAAAGGCGCTCATCGCCCACCAACATCAGGGTCAAGGGATAATGATTGTAGGAATAGCCGTTCAGGCGTTGAATTGCGAGTTCACCGGATTCGCCATGCAGATGCACGGCTTCGGGCAGGTTTTCGAAGACCAGCAGAGATTCAAAGGGCGCCTGCCCCCGTGGCAAACCCGCCGCCTCGGTGATCTCACCCAAGGCCAGATGCGCATGATGATCGGCAACTGCCACATGCTCGGCCAAAGTCAAAAAGAAATCCGCCAGCGTTTGCCGGTCATCGACCCGAGCACGGACGGGGACCGAGTTGAGGCACAAGCCGACGATGTCTTCAATGCGTGGGACAGCCGGTGACCGGCCGGCCATGGTCATGCCAAACAACACGTCGCGGCTATCACTGGTACGTGCCAACAGCAGCGCCCAGGCCGCCTGGCAAAGAATGTTCAAAGTGACGCCACCGATACGGGCCTGTTTATCAAGACGAGTGCTCAACTCGCGGCTAGCCAGCCACTCACGCTCAGCGGGCTGCTGGATGCGGTCATTGGCGCAAGCATTGGCCAGCCCGGGCAAGGGGCAGCCGCCATGAATGTCGCCACCACTGAGCGTACGTTGCCAGAAAGCTCGGGATGAATCGCCGTCCATCTCAGCCAGCCATTCCAGATAAGACTGATAAGAAGCTGCCGGCGCCAGCGCTAATGGCTCGTCGGCGGTCAGACGGGCGTAGCAGTCAAACACTTCTTGCCACAAAATCGCCGCTGACCAGCCATCGCAAATGGCATGGTGATGTTCCCAAATCAACCGGGTACGCTGATCCGCCATGCGCAAGCAATGCAAGCGCATCAATGGCGGCTGGTTCAGATCGAAATCCCGATGCAAATAATGTTTCAACCGGGCCTCGAAATCCCGTTCTTGGCGTTGAATGCCCCTGGCACGCCAATCGACTACGAGCCACGGCAGTTCAAGCTGGCGCAGACACACCCACAACGGGGTCTCACTCTCGATTCCGGTCGCGCTGCTACGCAGCGCCTGATGCCGCGCTAATACCTCGGTCCAGGCCTGATGCATGCCATTGGCATCGAAGCGCCCCTTCAACTCAAAAACGTTTTGCACGTTATAAACACCTGAACCTGGATGGTTCAAGCTTTGAGCCAACATGCCCAATAATCGCCGTGGCAAGGGAGACAAGTATTCAATGCCGCGGCGCGGCCGCCAGGCGGCCGGGACTCGCGACAAGCATTGCGCCAAACCGGCGGAATCGGTTTCCAACAAAGGGAAATCCGACGGTGTATAGCCACCATCGCTGGTCCGGCAATGCGTCACCAGCGCTTCCAGGGCGCTCACCCAGGCAGCGGTCAGGGCATGAGCCTGGGATGCCTCCCATTCAACACCCGGGTAGAGCAATTCACCCTGCATTACACCATCGATCAAACCGAAACTGAATTCCAGGGCATAAGAGCGCGCCGCGCCAGCAGGCCGATGAGGCGGCAACCATCGGTCACTCAAGGCAACGTACGGGTTTTCATCCACGACCTGATCGAACTGCCCCAGATAGCTCATAAATACTTTTGGCCAAGGATGATCATCAGTCTCATTGGCGACCGCTCGGGCAACATGGTCGGTCAATGGCGCCCGGCGTAGTTGTTCCTTGGTGGCCTGAATCAAGCCAGCGCAATCAACGGCCGCCCGCGCTGTGCCCGAATGAACGCCGCTCAGTGGCGACGATATCGGTCCGGCAACGGCGAACCAACCGGTGGTTTGTGAAACATCCAAACGATCATCAAGACCTTGGCGACCATGACTTTCCACGGCCACCGCCAGCCGGGCATCGGGCAGCCGTTGGGCCAGAGCCCAGTGCAACGCCGCAAGCAGCAGATCCTCGGTTTGCGTGCCATAAGCTTCATGCACCGAGCTCCGCAGCGCCTTGGTCAGATTCTCCGACAGACAAAAACGCTGGCTGAGGGCTTGTCCCTCTTTACCGGGCGCGAATGGCACATCACCCGGTTCCGGCTGATCCGTGGAACCCACGGTATCTAGCACGGTCGCCAGGGTATGGCTCCATTCCCTGTAGGAACTGGTTTTGACAATCGCGGGAGTATCACCCCGGCTGACCAAGCGCGCGTAGCAGTTGGCTAAATCCTGCAACAAAATCCGCCACGAAACCCCGTCCATCACCAGATAATGAGCCAAAACCAAGAGTTGATCGTCGCTTCCGTCGAGGGTTTGCACATAGACCAAACGGAACAAGGGCCCTTGGGATAAATCAAAGTCGGCGGCCGCCTGACGAATAGCCTTATTCAACGCTTCGTCCACACTGGCTTTGTCAGTACCCTCGACTCGTTGTTGGCGCCAGTGGTCATGCAATGACAGGGTTTCGCTATGAACTGCGTATTGGCGCCAGGAATCCCCTTGGCGCTCAAAACGCAGACGCAGAGAATCGTGTCGCCGCAGTAAGAAATCGACGACTTGCCCCAACCACTCGATATCCAGGGGCTGACGGGCCCGCAGAACTCGGTTGCGGACATACGCAGTGGCATCGTCGCTCACTTGGTTCAAGAAAGCACGCTGAGTCGGCGACAAGGGCACATCACCAACCACCTGGCCCTGTTCGGCTTCGATCACCGCCCGGGTATCGGACACCGCCGCCAGACCGGCCACGGTCTGGGTCTCGAAAACCTGCTGCGGCGTGATCACGATCCCCGCCTGACGGGCACGGGCGACCAACTGGATCGTGATAATCGAATCCCCGCCCACGGCAAAGAAATTGTCGTCAATACCCAGATCATCCTGCTTCAATAGCGTCCGCCAGATGCCCAACAGTTGCTCTTCCACCGCATTGCGGGGGGCGCGTTGTTCGCCCACCACGCTAAGCTGCAGCGCGCGCAGCGCCTGGCGATCCACTTTGCCGTTGGCCGTCAGCGGAAAAGCCTCCAGCCAGTGGCTGACGGACGGACGCAGTGGCTCGGGCAGGTGGCATTCAATCCAACTTGCGTAATTCGGGGTTTCCCGTCCGGCCAGATAGGCCCGCAAGGCGCCGTCGACGACCAGCACGACCGCTTCGTCCACGCCCGGTGCCTGGCGCAGTTGCGCCGCCACTTCGCCCGGCTCAACCCGGTGTCCCCGGATCTTCACCTGGTCATCGGCCCGGCCGATAAAGGTCATACTGCCATCCAGGTTGCGCCGGACCCGGTCGCCGGTACGATACAGCCGCGCACCCGGCTCAACAGCATGGGGATCGGGAATGTAGCGCTCGGCGCTGATGGCCGCGCGTCGGTGATAACCTAGCGTCAGGCCGTCACCCCCAAGG
>JAIVHD010000339.1 GCA_020201235.1 Lysobacteraceae bacterium | reverse complement strand
CTGTTTCCAAGCGCTGACAAGCTCATCTCGACGATCCTCCACCAATGATTCGATTTCTTTCAATTGCTGACGGTTATACCCGTAATTTTTGGCCAGCTCGAGATCTGGTTCAAGCCAGAATTTTGCCTCGCCATCACCTGATACTACATGGACATGCATGCGAGACTCCTCTCGCGAGAAGAAAAAGAAACGATATCCTTTTTCTCGGAATACTGTGGGACTCATCCATACTCCTCACGCATAACGCCTTGCTAAACGGCAGCTGAACCGCAGCGTAGGTTGTCCGGTTGAGGCCATATTTTTTGCGACCGTAACAAATTTGAGCAGCTTTTTATGAGATTTCACAAGCGCCAACTTTACCTAAGAATGCATATAACTGCGGTAATATGGTAATGGAAAACTGGAACTGTGCTGCTGTTTTTGGAAGTGTCATTTCCGATGTAATCACCTCAGAAGAACCCCACATACATGGTTGGCCACGCTCGATAATTTCTGATGTTGGATCATTTTCTTGAAGCCAGTGCCATATTGTTTTTCCCAATTGATCATTTGTAATATGACAATTTTTGAAATTTTTCCTTGTATATAGAATAAACTCATCGTTACCCATTTGAATGCTCATATATTTCTCCTAGTGATGAACTCATTCAGCTCATAGTTAATAAGCATTTATTCGCCGTGCGCAGCATGGCGTATAAATGTCTGCTGGACTAAGCCGCCCATCGGACTGGCGTGGACTGATCTATAGGGGGTTGTATTTTCGACCCGGCTGCGAAAGTGGCGATTTTGGGTGAAATCCTGGCCGGTTGTCGTGCGTTTTCTTTCATTTTTGGCCTCGATCTTGAGCGTGCCCTCCATCCAGAAGGCGTCCCAGATGTTGACCATTTCGATCGGTTTATCCAAGCGCCCGTAGATAATCTGGTTGGCCGGCGGCGGGGGGACGTGGATGCAGGCGCCGAAATACGGCACCAGGAAGAATTCTTTGAGCTTGCCGTCCTCTGTGGTTTCGACCGGCACCACAAAGCCCGGAATGCGGACCGTTTTTTGATCGAGTTCGCCGACCGTCGCGTAGGATTGAAAATTGTCCGACGAAAGCATCGAGGCGCTGTGATCGACATTGGTCTGGCCGTCCAGCCAAGCCTGGGCCTCGGATTCGGGCATCAGGTCCAGCCATTCGATTTCGCGCACCTCGGCGTGTGCCGAGACGGCCAGCAGCAACAGGATCGGCGACAGCATCTGAGTGATCGGGTTTCGCATTCGTTGTTCCATTGGAGTTCCAGGGTTGTTCGATTGCCGAGGGGTCGATTGGTTCGCCTGTGAAAGATCGTGCTACTGGCGAACCTGCATACCGTCGGCCAGCGTCCTGCGGTAGACCATGGCCGCCGGCACCAGCGCGATCACCACCCCCATGGCCCAGATTGCCGCCAGCACCAGCCATTGCCACATCGAAGGCCAGG
Organism: Lysobacteraceae bacterium; assembly: GCA_020201235.1. Taxonomy (GTDB): domain Bacteria; phylum Pseudomonadota; class Gammaproteobacteria; order Xanthomonadales; family Wenzhouxiangellaceae. The sequence continues at coordinate 2,973 of JAIVHD010000339.1, read as the reverse complement.
CCAGCGAGACCGCGACTCCGAAGCGCTCGAGCAGCCAGGGCGCCAGTGCGACCTGCGCGGTGGTCGCCAGCACAAGCCCGAAGACAATTCCCAGCGCGGTAATCCATGCCGCCTCCAGCAGCAGTAGCGTGGCAATCTGCCACGGCCGTGCGCCGCAGGCTCGGAGGATGGCCATTTCGCGCCGGCGCTCGTTGAGGGTCGTCAGCAGCGCGGTCAGCATGCCCATCAGGCCGGCCAGCACGACTAAACCTGCAACCACGCGCAGGATTTGTTCGGCCAGGCCGGTGATCCGCCAAAGCTCCTGCAACGCGATACCGGGCAGCACGGCCAGCAGCGCTTCCCGGTCGTATTGCTGGTTGATCTCGTATTGCAGGGCGAACACCGCAGCGCGGGTTTTCAGGCCGACGAAAAAGGCCGTGATCTCGCTCGGCGTCAGCGCTGCGACGCGGGCTCGGGCCTGCTCGGGGGTAAGCAATGCGCCAAGCTGGGCCCGACCGCTTTCCCAGCCGATGTGGATCGCGGTGTGGGCCTCAAGACTGATGTACAGCGACTGGTCGACCGGCGTTCCGGTCGGTGCTAGTACGCCACGAACGGTGAACGGCTGGTCGTCGTGGCCCTGCAGGCTGATGTTTCCGCCGCCGTGCGCCAATACGATGCGGTCGCCGACCGCGTAGTCTTGTGCGCGCGCCACGCGGGCACCGATGACGACGTCGTAGAGATCGTCGAACCAGGCCCCGTGGGCGACTTCCAGCGCCTGACGGCCGGCATAGCGGTAATGATCGAGCATTGCATCGGTGGTGCCGATCACGCGAAAGCCGGCGTGGGCATCTCCAAGCGATATCGGAATCGTCCAGCCGACCGCGGGACGGGTTGCAATATCCCGATAACTGGTCCAGGTCACGTTGCTGGTCGGGTTGCCCAGGCCAAAAACCGAGTACAGCAGCAACTGGATCGGCGCGGTCGGTGCGCCCACGATCAAGTCGGTACCCGATACCGACCGATAAAAGCCTTCGCGCAACTGGCCGCGCATCTGCTCGACCAGCACCAGCAACGCAATCGAGATCGCGATGGTCGCAACCGTTAGCGCAACCGCCGAGCGCCGGTTGGCCAGCGACGCGCGCGCAAGTCCGGGCAGCGTCATGCCATCGAGCCCGCATTGATTTCGCCCAGCTCGCGCGTCATGTCGAAGCGCGGTGCCAGCGAGCGGTCATGGCTGACGAACAGGATCGCGCTTCCAGCCCGACGGGCCTGCTCGAACAGCAGGTCGACGAACGTATCGCGGTGATCGACATCGAGTGCCGAGGTCGGTTCGTCGGCCAGCACCAGGTCGGGCTGGCCGATCAATGCGCGGGCCGCCGCGACACGCTGCTGTTGGCCGACACTGAGCTCATCGGCGCGCCGGTTCCAGCGGTCTTCGGCCAGGCCCATGGCCGACAGCAACTCGTGCGCCGCGCGCTCGGCGTCGCCGGCATGGTGCCGGCGCTGGCGCGAGAACTGACAGCCCAGGCGCACGTTGGCAACCGCGCTCAGCCACGGCATCAGGTTGAACTGCTGGAAGATCACGCCAAGATGGTCGGCGCGGAAGCGGTCGCGCGCCGAACCGGACAAAGCGCCGAGATCGGTGCCGGCGAAATGGATCGAGCCGGAATCCGGCGCAAGCAGCCCGCCGATCAGCGCCAGCAGGGTCGACTTTCCGGAGCCCGAGGCGCCGGCCAGAAAAACCCGCTGTCCCGCCTCCACATCCAGCTCCAGACCATTGATCACCGGCATCGCATCGCCGGACCAGGTGTAGCGCAGTGCGCGAATAGACAGCAGTGGCTGGCTCGTGGCGGCCGATTGTGCGGGATTCATTTGAGCGGCACGCGAAACGATGCGCCATCGAGCTGGTCGCGGCGCTGGATCGAGTCGGTCAGGACATCCAGGCGGATCCGGCGGTTCGCCGGCCAATCTTCAAACAGTTCGATTTCGATCCAGCCCGGCAGGTCTCCCCTCGGGCACTCAACGACGGTGCGAACATGAAACTCGGCGTGGCCGGAATCGGCGCCGAAATGCCCGGCATTCTCGTGCTCGTGTGGGTCCGGATGCGAATCGTCAGACCGGCCTGCGGCATCGGCCCGAAAGCCCGGCGTTTCGATCGTGATGGCCGGCGCGCGGCATTTGCCTGCGCCTTCAATACGCAACCACGCGCCCTGCTCCAGGCTCGTAAGCACGGTCGACAGGCGCTGACGTTGCGCCGGCGACTGCGGCGGGTGCTCAAAGCCGACCAGGTTGGCACCGGGGATGATCAGATCGAGTTGCAGGCGAGAACCGTCCACAGCCAGCTGACCGCTGGCCACGGCGTGCTGGTGTACGCCTGTCGTCTTTGTCCCGTGCTGCGCCCATGCGGGCTGAGCCAGCAGCAAGGCCAGCAGTGCGGCCGGATAAGGTCTCATCGGCTTGCTCCGAAAGGCAAAGCCGCATTTTATCCCGGATCGGCGAAGATCCGGTTCATTCGGTACGGATCGCCTGGCGGCCTGCCAGCGAAGCCGCGATCTTGTTGATCAGTAGAAGGAGTGGTGAATCAGGCGGGTTTAGAACGATTGCATTTGCTTCCAGCAGCCGCTTGCGACACAATTCGGACTCTTCAACAATAACAATGCGCTGACCTCGATGAAAACAACTTCTATCCACGGCATGTGGTCCTCCCGCCTGATGTTTGTGATGGCTGCGACCGGCTCGGCGGTCGGGCTGGGTAATATCTGGCGCTTTCCCTACATTACATCCGAAAACGGCGGCGGCGCGTTCGTGCTTGTTTATCTGGCCTGCATCGCGGTGGTCGGACTGCCGATCCTGTTTTCCGAAATCATGATCGGTCGGCGCGGGCGCATGAGCCCGATCAATTCGCTGAAAGAGCTGGCCGACGATGCCGGCGGCTCGCGCGCCTGGATGGGCCTGGGCTGGCTGGGCGTGATCGCCGGATTCCTGGTGCTGTCG
>JAIVHD010000338.1 GCA_020201235.1 Lysobacteraceae bacterium | reverse complement strand
TCCTCCAGCGGCGCGAGCAGATTGCCGATGATGCCGAACTTGAGGCCGAACAACACCATCAGCGGCAATAACACGGCGCTGAGCGCGAGCACAAAGCACGCCGACATGATGCGCTCATGCCGATAATCACGCAGCGCGAGCCGCGCGACGAGGCCGGCCTGTGGCTTACGCAGAGACATCGGCAACGGTGACCTGCATCGAATCGCCGCTATCGCCACTGTCGCCACTATGGCCACTATTGGCGTCGATCTGATGTTCGATCATGCGCAAACCGACGCGTTGCATGAGGCCGTGCGCGTGACTGGAGATGATTAAAGTGACGCCCATTTCGTCGACCAGACCGACCATCAACGACAGAATCCGCTCGGCGTTGAGCGGATCCACCGAGGCGGTCGGTTCGTCGGCGATCAGTACGCTGGGGTCGTGTGCCAGCGCGCGCGCGATTGCCGCACGCTGGCGCTGCCCAACCGACAATTGCGCCGGCAGCTTGTCAAGCTGTTTCATGATCTTGAGCCGCTCGGCCCAATGCTCGGCCGCATCCTCGACCGGACGATGCAGAATGCGCCGCGAAAGATTGATATTCTCGCGCACCGTTAGATAGGGCAGCAAGCCACCGCTTTGCAGGACATAGCCGATATAACGGCTGCGCAGCTCGCTGAGCTGGTCGACGTCGGACGCGCGCCAAGCCTCGTTCAAGTCGTACACGCCGTCACTTGTAGCCGGTTGAAAGCCGAATTGTTCACTCTGCGTCGGCTTGAGAATCATAGCGAGAAGCTCAAGCAGCGTACTTTTTCCGGAACCGCTTTCACCGACGAAGGCCAGCTTGGCACCGAGCGGGATATCCAGCCTTGGTACGGTCAGACAAAATCGGGCACCGCCCGCTTCGAAGGACTTGACGACGTTTCGCAGTGAGAAAACGGGTTGACTCAGGGCAATGCGTCCAGCAACAACGGATAGACCGAATCGCCATCGATCGCTTTTCCGTCCAGAGAAACCCAGAGGTCGACGTTGTCGTGCAGCGCGCGATAATAGGCGACCTTGCCGTCGAGCTGATTGATGAACTCGAACTGCCGCTGGGCGGGCCATTCTTCCCAGATGCTGAGATCGAGATACATCACCTTCGGCCTTGATCAGCACCTGGCGTAGCACTTCGTGCAGGTCGCTCAACTGATCGCGTGTCAGCAGGACTCGAACATCCAGCGCGCGCTCGTCGGGCGCGTCGAAGTCGCGGTCGACCATCCAGGCGTTGAACAAGGAAGGCACTCCAGAGCCGGACTGCTCTTTCAGATAGCGCATGCGCAAGCCGTAGCCGAGGCGATCGATCTTCTGCTGGAGTTGCTCGAGTTCCGACTCGGCTTCCGATTTTGCTGTTTGTTGAGGCGGCCGGCCGCTCGCCGCTGCACGGACCTGAGCGGTCAATTGATCGGTCAACGTCGTCAATGCCGTTTCGAAGCGGTCGACCTCGCCCGTGGCCACCGGGTAATAGAAGTCACCGATGTCCTCGAGGTTTGATAGCTGCCGGTATTGCTGCTCGGCATACTCGTGGTTTTCGGCACCGGAAGGCGTGCGCAAATGGAACACGCCGAGGGCGATATTTTTGTCGGCGGCCAGGCGCCGCAACGCGTCGGCATCAAGCCCGGTTGTCGACAGCGGGTCCGAACCGTCCCGGGGGCCAGCGTCGGTAATCAGGATGATGTACCGGGCGTAAAAATCATTCCACGCCGGGCTGCGTATCGCCTCGTTGATGCCGGCGTAGGCATCTTCGTCGAACCCCTGGCTCGAAACCGTTGCCGCTTCGACCTCGTCGATTCGGGACAGAAAGCGCTCAGCGCCGTCGCCGAGCTGGGCATAGGTTTGGGTCACGTATCCGAGCGCGGGCACTTGAGAAATGCTGTCGCGAAACGCGACCAGGCCGTAATCGACGTGCTTGTCGAGTTCGGCCTCCTGGATCGACGCATAAACGCCTTGCATGACCGACTGCGTTGCATCGATGTAGGGTTGCATGGAAACGGTCGTATCGATGACAAAGACAATACCCGTGCTGTATGCCGAAGTGATTGCCGCACTATCCTGCAACGGGATCGTCGCTACCCGCAGCAACCGCGACTCCCGGCCGTCGACCAGCACGTCTTCGTGTTCGAGAATGGGCATCAGGTAGAAGTCGCGGCGGATGTCGACGTACTGATCGGGTTGAATCGCAACAACGGGCGAGTCGTCGCTGACGCCGGCTATTGCCTGTTCACGCAATTGTCGGTATCGGTCGGCGTTGCCGTTTTCAATGATGGTCTTGAGTGTTTCGCGTTCGTCGAACAGCAAAACGCGGTTCTGCTCCGCGGGATCACGAAAAGCAACCGTCAACGTTTGATTCCAGTCAACGGCTTCAACGCCGCGCAGCCAGCCGGTGATCGACCCGTTGCTGTCTTCGCCGACTCTGAGCCAGCTTTGATCGCCGCTGTCACGTCGCTCGTAGACGTAGTAGGTCGAAAAAGCCGGTATCGTGCGAGCACTGTCGCGCTCTGCGATCTGGTCGAATAACGCCGCGCCGGGCACGGCGATGACGCGTTGATAAAGCGCCTCTTTACCTTGCTGGACAAGCGGACGTTCGCCCTGCGCGACGGCCACGCCGGTCATCGCGATGAATGCCATGATCACCGGAGCCATGATCGCCCGAGCCCTGATGGCTGGAATGATGGCTGGAATAATAGCCGGAATGATTGCGAAACACCTTGTCTTGCGCTTAGAAATCAAGTTGATTACTCCCATTGCAGCAATAAGCGACGGGCTTCGACATTGCCCGCTTCGCTGGCCTGTTCGGTCCACACGCGCAGTTCCTCAAGTCGTTGCGCCGCGTTGTCATGGCCAGCTTCCCGCGCCTGCTGATACCATTTGTGGGCCTGAAACGGGTCTGGGTCCTGCAGCAGGCTGTCGTCGCCGGGGTGATGGTTCGGGTCGTAGAGTGTGGCCAATTCAAACGCCGCCGGGGCGTGGCCACCGCGAGCGGCAAAGAAATACAGCAATTGCGCATCGGCCAGGCGCCCGTCGGCCTGAAACTCGCGAGCACCGGCCAGCGCTTCGGCGTAATCGGGGCCAGCGGACGCTTGACGCAATGAATTGATGATTGAGCGCGCCGTATCGCCGCGCTCCTGTTCGCTCTCGGCGGGTTCGACCGTTTCCAGCGCGGGCCCAGTCTCGGCCACCGGCACTGGGACCGGCTCGGGTTCCGGCGTCTCGCCGGACAGCCAGACAACGGCGCCGACGACAACGATTGCCAGAATCACAACACCTGCTACGATCCCGATCAGACGCGAATCGATCTCGCCTCGATTGCGGAAGGTTCGATTCGTGCGATAAGCCATGCCGACGATCCTCGGTATATTGGTAATCTACCCGCAGTGTACGGCGAGAGTCTGATTTTGCAAAGAAAAATATTATCACGGATCGCGCTCGTGCTCCTGGCCGGCGCGATTTTGTATTCGTTGTCAGGGTTCCTGGTCGCTCCGCTGCTACTCGAGCGGCGACTCGAATCGGTGGCGCTTCAAGACCCGTCGAGCCGCGTGGCCATCGAGCGGGTTTCGGTCAACCCGTACACGTTTCGAATCGTTCTGACGCAAACCACCGTGCACGCGACCGATGGCCGGCGGCTCGTGAGCGTGCCGCGAATCGAGGCTCATGTGGATGCCGGCAGCCTGCTGAAAGGCGATCCGGTGGTGCACAACTTGACGGTTGAACGGCCTGAATTCCTGTTTGTGCCTGCCGGCCCTTCTGCAAGCACACGCTCGCCGCTCAATGCCGGGCTGGCGTTTCTGACGGCTGATGCCCGCGCGCTGGCGCTCACGCGCATCGAACGTCTCACGCTGCGTGGCGGCAGCCTCCGGCTCGGCCCATCCGGTGCATCGCTTGACGACCCGGCGATGACCGATGTTTCCCTGGTTGCCGATTTCGATCTCGAGGTTGGCCCTCTCGACACCATCGACCCGGGCGAAGCCCGGTTCCACGTCACGGCGACGATGCCGCGTTCCGCGACGCTCGAGGGAGAGGGTACGCTCCGTTTTACCGATGAGGGGGTGCGGCTGGACGGCGATTTCGAACTGATTGACGCCGAGATCGAGGCTTCGTCAGCCAGCGAGGTCGTGTTCAAGAGCCGGCGCGTCGATGCCAGCGGCGTTCGCATCGACACCGCGATGGACTCGAGCTCGGTGGCGTTGCTGCGGCTCCAGCAGCCCCAAATGCGTCTGACCCGGCTCCAGTCGGGCCACATTGATCTGCCCGAGTGGCTGGTTCAATTAACCACCGGGTCCAAGTCGGCGATCGCGGCCGTGAACCGTATCGAACTATCCGATGGGTCGGCGATTCTTGTTGATCACGTCGTGGACCACAAGGTGCGGCCGGAAATGCGCGTGCAGATCAACGCGATTGATGGTGTGGTGCTGCCTGCGGCCACCGGTCGAACGATTGTCCAATCGAACGGCCAATCTGTCGGCCAAAGCGACGGCCAACCCCGATCGCTGACGACCATCCGTTTGCAAGGCCGGTTGCCGGGCTCGGGCGTCGATCGGTTGGCCGCTTCGTGGCGGCCCTCGGACCGCCACATACAGGGGCGGTTAGATCCCGAGCTAACGGATCTCGAGCTAACGGATCTCGAGCTAACGGACGTCGATCTGGCGCTGCTGTCACCGTATTTCCGCGCCATGACCGGACGCGGTCTGGATGCCGGCC
>JAIVHD010000337.1 GCA_020201235.1 Lysobacteraceae bacterium | reverse complement strand
GCACATACCTGCCGCCGCCAGGGCAAAAGAGGGATCGGCCCGCAGCGCATTCTCAAAGTGCGTGACCGCCTGCTCGATGTTGCGCGGCGAAGAGGCCTGGCGCAGCTGATCACGGCCGCGCAGATATTGATCGTAGGCTTCCGGGTCGCCGGTGGCGATCCCCTCGTTACCCGGGAGGTTGAGCTGAACCTGCATGATCCCGGCAATGGCCGTGGAAATTTCATCCTGGAGCTCGAACACATCGGCCAGCGGCCCTTCGAAGGTTTCGCTCCACACCTGCGTGCCGCGATTGCCATCGATCAGGCGGGCACTGATCCGCACGCGCGCCCCGGAACGACGAACGCTGCCTTCCAGCAGCGAATCCACACCCAGCCGTTGCGCCATCTCGCGCGCGTCCAGCCCGGCATCGCGCAGCGAAAAACTGGAAGTCCGGGCCGCCAGCTGGATGCCGGCCACGCGGGCCAGCCGGTCCATGATCGCCTCGGCCATGCCGTCAGCGAAGTACTGGTTGTCGGGATCGGCCCCCAGATCGCTGAACGGCAGCACGGCAATGGTTGAACCCAGTGCGGGCAGGCCGGGATCACGCTGAACAAGCACGAAGGCCAGGATCATTACCAGCGCCGCGATGATGACGTAATCGACCCAGCGCCCGCCCAGCAGGTGAACCGTCTCGGTCTCAGCATCAGCCGCTACGGGACCGTCGGTTCTGCGCAGCCCCTCGGTAGTCAGGTCGTAAATCCAGGACAGCGCAAATACCACCGGTGCTCCGACGATACCGATACCGATCAACACCAGCATGACCCAGTCCGGCGCGCCCAGCGGCGCCAGGATGACATCGCCAACCTGCAGCACCACCCAGAAGCTGACGACATAGCCGCCCATCACGCGAAACACGTGCCGGCGCTGGAGTTCGCGCAGCACGTGGTTGAGCCGGTGGCCGACGCTGGTCAATGCCTAACGGGCCCGTGGCCAATTCGGTACGGCTTGGCCGCAACCCTCTGGGCGCTAAGGTACCAGCGCGACTCGGCGTTGCGTTTCCTGGCAGGCGAATCAGCTGTCCCGGCTTCTCCGGGAGGCTGAAATACCGCTGCACCCCCCTATCCGGCAGCGCCAGGTGCCGATAACCGGGCCTCAGGCCCGTCATCGTCCAACGTTGGAGTATACAGAGGCGTCAAAAAATGTGAAGCCTCGCACTTTTTTTGGCCAGGTTTTGGGGGTTTACTGGCCCAACTCCGCAGGCAACGGCGGCGGCTGGCGTTCAATTTCGTCGCTGTAGCTTTCCAGCATCTCGAGAATCTCCGCAATCGCGGCTTCAAGCTGAGTGTCTCGGCCTTGGTTGGTCGCGACCGGATCAAGCTCGACGCGGATGTCCGGCGCCACGCCTTCGTTTTCGATCGTCCAGTTGTTGTCGGTATCGACGAAGCGGAAATGAGGCACGGTCATCACGCCGCCGTCGATCAGCGGCGGGTTTTTGAAAATGCCGATCAGCCCGCCCCAGGTGCGCGTACCCAGCAGCGGGCCGATGCCCAGTTCGCGGAAGGCGTAGGGCAGGTAATCACCGCCGGAGCCTGCATCCTGATCGATCATCATCAGTTTGGGCCCGTGCAGGGCGCCCATCGGCGTGGTGGCCATCATGCCGTCGCGGTAGACCCAGTTCGACAGGTGAGGGCGCGACAGCACTTCGACGATGTAGTTGGCCGCCTGGCCGCCGCCGTTAGCGCGCTCGTCGATGATGACGGCTTGGCGATCAAGCTGGGCATAGAACATGCGGTTGAAGAAGGTGTAGCCCGGGCCGGCGGTGTTGGGCAAATAGATGTAGCCGACCCGCCCGTCCGTGGCTTCATCGACGGCCTGGCGATTGTCTTCGATCCAGGCCCACAGACGCAGCGCGCCCTCGTTGCCAATCGGCTCGACCAGCACCTCGCGCGCATCGCGGCCGTCGCCATGCGGGCCGATGGTCAGGGTGATCTGTTCATCGACCGTGTTATGCAGATGCTTGAACAGGTTGTCTTCGCCGGTCAGGTCGCGGCCGTTGACGGCCAGAACGTACTCGCCCGCTTGCGCTTCCGAGCCCGGACGGGTCAGCGGGCCGTGAGCGAACGGGGTCCAGGTCTCGCCCGAATACACGCGGCGGATGCGCCAGCGATTGTTGTCGATCTCGAAATTTGCACCCAACAGACCCACGCCGGGGCCGGACTCGCGATGGATATCGCCGCCGCCGACGCGGTTGTGGCCTGCGTGCAGCTCGGCGATCATCTGGACCATCAATTCGTTGAGATCTTCACGCCGGCCAACGTGATCCAGCAGCGGCTTGTACTGTGCATAGACCGCGTCCCAGTCCAGCCCGTGCAGGTTGGATGCATAAAAGAACTCGCGCTGGAAGCGCCAGCCCTCATCGAAGATCTGGGCCCATTCGCTGATCGGATCGATGTACATGCGCAGGTCGGACAGGTCGAGATTTTCCGGCTTGAGGCTGTCGCCGGCTTCAGCCACGGCCAGGGCGCCCGAGTCACGCTGAATCAGCAGATGACGACGACCGCCAGCCATCTGATAGCCGTTCAGCCCGGTCAATACGGCCATGGCCTCGCGCTTTTCAAAGTCGAAGCGCTTGAGTTCGTTGTTGCGCGCTGCGCTGTCGCCGGGCTGTTCCCGGGTCGCGCCGGGCTGGACCCGGTGCATGAAAAACAGCGCACCGTCATGAGCGACGTGCAGATCGCCGTAGTTGCCCAGCGCCACCGGCAGGGCCACCTTGCGGTCGCTCAGGCCATCGAAATCGATCGCTACGGCTTCGGGTTTTTGGTCCTTTTCGTCGTCATTGTCGGCCTGCTTGTCTTGCTCGCTTTCGTCTTCGACTTCCTCATCGCCGGTCCGCGGCGCCAGCGGAGACTCGCCGTCAGCCTGCAGCACCAGCGCGTATAGTCCGGCCCGGAACGGGCGTTCCTGGCTGGTCATGTCCAGGCCAAAGCGGGTCGGCCCGGCGTTGGTGGAGGCGGCAAAATACAGATGGGCACCGTCCGGGCTGAAGGCCGGCGAAGCCGTATCGGCCATGCCGTCGCTGACGGTCAACACACGCCCGGTTTCGAAATCGTGAATACGCAGATCACGCAGGTAGTTGGGCCGGCGCAGGGTATAGGCCAGGTAGCGGCCATCGGGCGAGAAAGCAAGATCAAAACCGCCCTGGCGCGGACTGCGGTCGAGTTCTGCGACCTCACCCGACGCCAGCTCGATCACGTGCAGGCGCATGCGATTGTCTTCCAACACGATGCGACCCTGCTTGGCATCCCAGGCCTTGAGGCTGTAAAAATCCTCACCGAGCTCGAATTCACGCGTCTCGCCCAGGCCGGACTGATGGCCAATCACCAGGGTCTGCCCGTCCAGCGATTCCACAATCCAGGCAATCTGGTCACCGGCAGGCGACCACAGTGCGGTGTATTCGCGCACGCTGTCGCTGACGGTCAGATTGCGGGTCGAGCCGTGTTCGACCGGCACCGTGAACACCTCGCCGCGAGCGGTGACCACGGCACGCTTGCCCTGCGGTGACAGGCCGACGTTCTGGATTTGGCCACGCACGTCTTTCCAGCCGGGTCGGCGCTGCGGCAAATCCGGGTTGAGGGCAATATTGAGCGTGCGTTCAGTCTGGGTGCCGATATCGAACTCGTGCAGGCGTCCACCGGCTTCAAAGACGACATGATTACCGCGCAGCGCCGCCCAGCGGATATCCCAGGTGTCCTGATCGGTCAGGCGCACCAGTTCTTCGGTGGCCGGATCGAACAGGAACAGATTGAAAATCTTGTCATCGCGGTCGGACAAAAACAGCACGTAGTCGTTGAACCACAGCGGATTGAGATCGTTGACCCGCTCGCCTGGAAGGGCTTGTACCTCACCGCTGGCGGGATGGAGGATGCGGATCGATGGCGACGTGCCGCCGCGGTAGCCGCGCCAGCCGGCGCTGCCACCGTACAGACCGTTGTAGGCCGGACCGTGATCAATGTAGACCAGGCGCTCGCCGTCTCTGTCCCACTGGCCACGGAAGAAACGCGCTTCCATTTGCTTGACCGGCGCGCCGCCTGCCAGCGAGACGTGATACAGCTGGGCCGAGCGGCCGTGGTCGGTCTCTCTGCGCGAGGCAAAAGCCACCGCATCACCGTTGGCGCTCCAGCCTACCGGGGTGTCGTTACCCGGATGCCAGGTCAGGCGGGTCGGGTTGCCGCCATCGACGTCGATCACATAGACGTCGGTGTTGCCCTCGTAATCGGCGGCAAACGCGATCTTCTGCCCGTCGGGCGAGAAGTACGGATTGTTTTCTTCGGCCGGGCTGGTGGTTAAACGGCGCGGATTGGCACCGTCTCGATCGCTGACCCAAAGGTCGCCGGCATAGACAAAGGCCACATGATCGGCCGAGACGGTAGGCTGGCGCAGCAGGTGAGTAGGGTCGGCGACGACCAGTCCGGCCAGGCACCAGAGCAGCAAGGTGGCGAGTAGTTTTGCGGGCATCAATGTTGGATCCGTGGGTACGCGTGCCGGCAAGGATACCCCAGGCGGTCTTCATCTAGTGGAGCCATGCGGTGGTGCCGCAGCGACGGCGCTTTTCGACAGGGATTTGGTAGTCGCGGCAGTCGGCGCAGGATAGGTGCCGGGCGCAGGTCTCTACCGGCAGTCCTCGGGAAACTCCAGAG
>JAIVHD010000336.1 GCA_020201235.1 Lysobacteraceae bacterium | reverse complement strand
GGCTTGACTCCGGATTCGGCCGCGCCAGGGTGGGTGTCGTGATCTGGACCACCACGCCATGGACGCTGCCGGCCAATCAGGCAGTGGCGCTGAATGCGGAGCTCGACTATCGCCTGGTGGAAATGCAGCGCAATGGTGAAACCTTGTTGCTGGTACTGGCCTCCGAACTGGTCGGCCCCTGTCTCGACCGCTACCGAAACGGGTCAGACGAACAGACGGTGGTGAAAAGCCTTGATTTCAAGGGCAAGGTTCTCGAAGGGCTGATGCTGAAGCACCCGTTCAACAACTACAACGTGCCGGTGATTCTTGGCGACCATGTCACCACAGAAACCGGCACCGGCGCGGTCCATACGGCACCCGGGCACGGCCAGGAAGATTTCGATGTCGGCAAGCTTTATGACCTGCCGGTGGTCAACCCGATCGACGGCCGCGGTATCTTTCTGCCCGAGACCGCTGAGGTGGCCGGCGAATTCGTTTGGAAAGCGAACGACCGTCTGGTCGATGTGCTGCGCGAAAACGGTAGCCTGCTGGCCGCCGAGGCGTTCACCCACAGCTACCCGCATTGCTGGCGACACAAAACGCCGACCGCGTTTCGAACCACCCCGCAGTGGTTTATTTCGATGGACCAGGGCGGCCTGCGCGACCAAGCATTGAAAGCCATCGAGGGGGTTCGCTGGGTACCGGACTGGGGTCATGCGCGAATTCGCGGAATGGTCGAGAATCGTCCCGACTGGTGCGTTTCGCGCCAACGCACCTGGGGCGTTCCGCTGGGCCTGTTCATCGACCGCGAAAGCCAGCAGCCGCATCCCGATTCGGCCGCCATCCTGAAGAAGTTCGCCGACCGGGTCGAGCGCGACGGCATCGATGATTGGTACGAGAACGGTATCGCCGAACGCCTCGGCGTGGACGCCGAGCGCTTCGAACCGGTCCCGGATATTCTCGACGTGTGGTTTGATTCCGGCGTAACCCATTATTGCGTGCTCGACCAGCGCGACGAACTGCAGCGCCCGGCCGACCTGTATCTCGAAGGCTCCGACCAGCACCGCGGCTGGTTCCAGTCCTCGTTGCTGACGTCGGTTGCGATGCACGGCCAGGCACCCTACAAAGCGGTGCTGACACACGGCTTTGTGGTCGACGCAGACGGCCGCAAGATGTCGAAGTCGCAGGGCAACGTGGTCGCACCGCAAAAGATCATGCAGACCCTCGGTGCCGACATTCTGAGGCTGTGGGTGGCCGCGGCCGACTATCGACAGGAAATGAGTGTTTCCGACGAAATCCTCAAGCGCGTCGCCGATGCCTACCGGCGCATCCGCAACACCGCCCGCTTCCTGCTCGGCAACCTGCACGACTTTAACCCTGAAATACAGTTGCTCGAGGCCGACGAGCTGCTTCCGCTCGATCGCTACGTGATCGACCTGGCTGGACGCTTGCACGACGAAGTCACCGATGCCTATGCAAACTATCGGTTCTGGCAGGTTTACCAGAGGGTCCATCATTTCTGCTCCATCGACATGGGCGCATTTTTCCTCGACATCATCAAGGACCGCCTGTATACCCTGCCCGCATCGCACCCGGCGCGCCGCTCGGCCCAGACCGCCATGTACCATGTGCTGGAAGCGCTGGTGCGCTGGCTGGCGCCGGTCTGTTCCTTTACCGCCGAGGAAATCTGGAACGAAATGCCTGGTGATCGGAGCGGGCCGGTCGTACTGGCGACCTGGTACGAGCGGCTTGAGCGCGTCGACGAGCTTGAACGGGCCCGATGGCAGCGCATTCGCGCCGTGCGCGACGTCGTTGGGCCGCGCCTCGAACAACTGCGGCGCGACAAGGAAATCGGCTCATCGCTGGCGGCCGAAGTCCGGCTGGACGCCGATGGAATCCTGGCCGATGACCTGGCGGCGGTCGGCGACGAGTTGCGTTTCCTGCTGCTGACTTCCGATGTCGTGCTGGGGCCGGTCGACGGTGCCGAGCCGGCGGTCGAAATCGCGGGCTGTCGATTGAGCCTCTCGGTCCGGCCGACCACACATCAAAAGTGCGTGCGCTGCTGGCACCACCGGGCCGATGTCGGTGACCATCCAGAGCACCCGGAAATCTGCCGGCGCTGCGTCGACAACGTCGGCGGCCCGGGCGAGACCCGCAAATGGGGCTGATCGAGACCACCGCGCCCGCTTGACGATCCGGGCACATCGTGCCGGCTCCGGGTGCGCAACCGCCCGACCGGACTGTGCATCACGCAGAAAAAACGGGAATCCAAACCAATGGATACGATTCATCCGCGCATGACCATTCCGCGATATGCAGCCTGGCTGCTGCTGGCTGCGGTGATCGTAGTGCTCGATCTTTGGACCAAGTACCTGGCCAGCGCCAGCCTCGAACTGTATCGGCCTGTTGCGCTCACCTCCTGGCTGAACCTGACCCTGGCCCACAACACCGGCGCGGCATTCAGCTTTCTGGCCGACGGCCAGGGTTGGCAGCGCTGGTTCTTTGTCATTGCGGCGACCCTCATCAGCCTGGTTCTGCTGGGCTGGCTATGGCGTCTGCCGCTGAATGCACGGGCTCTGCCGGTGGCCCTGGCGCTGTTGCTGGGCGGGGCCATCGGCAATCTGGTCGACCGTATCCGGCTGGGTTACGTGGTCGATTTTATCGATGTCCACTATGCCGGCTGGCATTGGCCGGCGTTCAACATTGCCGACTCGGCGATCGTCATCGGCGTCATCTTGATGTTGATCGAAAGTCTGTTGCCGCCGCGTGGATCGGTCCAGCGATGAAGTCGGCAGACTCTCTCGACAGGCTCCCAATAACCTGTTGCAGGGCGAGATCCAGGGGATAGACTCAAAACTGGCTGCGCCCACGCCCCGCTCATCGATGAGGCAGCCGACAGATTGAGTGGCCCATATCCCGAACCGGGCAAAAAACCCGGAGACGCATCAAACCAGCGTCGATAAAAGACATTGTAATTCCAACGTAAGTACATGAAAATAGTGCGCTAGGGGTGGGATGACAAGAATTACAGGAGAATTCTGATGGCAACAACCCGCGAAGAACTCGAAATCTTTCTGTGGGAGGGCAAGGACAAGCGCGGAAAAGTGCTCAAGGGCGAACGCTCGGCACGCAGCCAGACCCTGATTCGGGCCGAACTGCGCAAGCAGGGAATCACCCCTTCGCGTATCCGCAAAAAACCCAAACCTCTTTTCGGCAGCGCCGGCAAGCGCATCTCGGCCGGCGACATCGCGATTTTCACCCGCCAGCTCGCGACCATGCTAGCCGCCGGCATTCCGCTGGTTCAGGCCTTTGGCATCATTGCCTCGGCTTCCGAGAATCCCAGGCTGCAAAAACTGGTCAGCACCGTCCGAATCGACGTCGAGTCGGGATCGACACTGGCCGAGGCGGTCAGCAAGCACCCTGTGTATTTCGATGAACTGTACGTCAACCTGGTCGAATCGGGCGATATTCCAGAGCTTCGGTGCCGACCTGCCGGCGTTTACCCGACTGGTCGTGACGATGTCCGAAGTTCTTCAATCCAAGGGCTGGCTGTTTGCAATCATCCTCGTCGGCAGCATCGTCGGCCTGCTCGCGCTAAAAAAGCGCAACCGCGCTTTTGCTCATTTCCTCGACCGCGCCAGCCTCAAGATCCCGGTCATCGGCAGTGTGCTCGAAAAAGCCGCGCTGAGCCGTTTTGCGCGCACCCTGGCAACCACCTTTGCCGCCGGCGTACCGCTGGTTGATGCCTTAAAGACGGTCGCTGGTGCCACCGGTAACATTGTCTACAGCGATGCCACATTGCAGATTCGCGACGACGTGTCGATCGGTCACCAGATGCAGCTGGCAATGCAACAGACCGGGCTTTTTCCGCCGATGGTCGTGCAGATGACGGCAATCGGTGAGGAAGCCGGCTCGCTTGATGCAATGCTGATGAAGGTCGCGAATTTCTACGAGGAAGAAGTCAACAATACGGTCGACGCGCTTTCGAGCCTGCTCGAGCCATTCATCATCGTTCTGGTCGGCGTGATTGTCGGCGGCATCGTCATTGCAATGTACCTGCCGATCTTCCAGATGGCGGCTGTAATGTAGCCTATGGAGTCCCTGGCTCTTCTGCATCCGGCCGCGCTGTACACGCTGGTCGTCGTATTCGGCTTGCTGATCGGCAGCTTCCTAAACGTGGTGATCCTGCGCGTTCCCGAAGCGTTGTTTCACGAGTGGCGCTGCCAGTGCCGCGAACTGCTTGAGCTGGAGCCCGAGCAGACCCCGGCACCGGCCAGCGTCGCGACCGGCCGATCGCGCTGTCCGGCCTGCCGCCAACCGATTGCCTGGTACGACAACATTCCGCTGCTGAGCTGGATCGCGCTGCGAGCCCGTTGCCGGCGGTGTGATGCACCGATCTCGGCTCGCTACCCGGCCGTTGAGGCGCTGACCGCGCTGCTTTCGCTGATCGTGATTGTCCAGCTCGGCCCGACCGTGGCCGGGCTGGCCGGGCTGGTTTTTACCTGGATGCTAATCGCGGCTTCCGGCATCGATCTTGAACACAAGCTTCTGCCCGATCAGTTCACGCTGCCGCTGATCTGGGCCGGACTGGCGCTCAATCTGTTCGGCATTTTCAGCGATTTGCAGTCCGCGGTCATCGGTGCCATCGCTGGATACCTGGTTCTCTGGCTGGTGTTTCACCTGTTTCGACTGGCCACCGGCAAGGAAGGCATGGGCTTCGGCGATTTCAAGCTGCTGTCGGCGATCGGTGCCTGGTTCGGCTGGCAGGTCTTGCCGACCGTCATCCTGCTGGCCTCGGCAGTTGGCGCGATCGTCGGCCTGTCGCTGATCGCGGCCCGGAAGATGGGCCGCGAAGTGCCCATCGCCTTCGGCCCGTTTCTTGCAGCAGCCGGCTGGCTGGTTCTGATCAGCGGCCAGCGCATCGTCGATTTCTGGCTGATCTTTTA
This sequence comes from Lysobacteraceae bacterium, assembly GCA_020201235.1. Lineage (GTDB taxonomy): Bacteria > Pseudomonadota > Gammaproteobacteria > Xanthomonadales > Wenzhouxiangellaceae. The sequence goes on along the minus strand of JAIVHD010000336.1, from coordinate 894 downwards.
GGTCGTCGCGAGGTGGTTCCAGTCCCGGACATCCACACCATTGAGACCCCGGAGTTAAAATCAAAGCCATGACACGAATCGTGCAATGCAAATATCTCGGACGCGAAGCCGAAGGCCTGGCGCGCAAGCCCTTGCCCGGAGAACTCGGCGAACGCATTTACAATGACATTTCGGCCGAGGCCTGGAAAAAATGGCTGGCGCATCAAACCATGCCGGTCTGGCCCGACGGCCGTTCGAAATAGGCGACGAAGCCGTGCTCGGTCGGCGTACCGTCAGCGTGCGGGGTCACTGGCGCGGACCAGTTCAGGCCGCGATCCGCCGAATGGCTGAGACGAATGTCGTAGGCGTAGGTCGAGTCGGCTGATTTTTCCAGCCAGTGGGCGATGAAGTCGCCGTTGGCGGCCACGAACAGTGCGGGCGTGTCGGCCCAGTTCGCGAACCAGCGGCTGCCGCGCGCAATGTCCCGGGCCTTTGAAAATGTCGTTCCGTCGAAGCGGCTGAAGCGCAGCACGTGACCGTCGTCGACCGATTCAAGCCAGGTCATGATGACTTCGCTGCGGTCGGCATCGATCGCCAGGGCCGGCGCCAAAGAATCCGGACCGGCCGGCGACTCGATCATCAATGGCTCGGTGCCGGGCGCGGCATTCAGAGCAAAAGATAGCAGCAGCGAAGCAAAAACCGCTCGAGACGGGCGCAAGCCAGGGCCGACCCGGCGCGTCGATGCAGTGGCGGTTAGGCTGAGGCGTGGTGCTCGAATTGCAGGGTATCGGTCACGCATCCCGTTGCGGCGGCACGTAACCTTCGGCCTTGTCGACCTCACCGCCGAACAGAAAGGCCTCGGCTTGCTGCTCGAGATATTTGCGCTGCTCGGGGTCGATCGGCGAAAGCCGGTTT
>JAIVHD010000112.1 GCA_020201235.1 Lysobacteraceae bacterium | reverse complement strand
CTGGGGCAGCGCACCGGACGGCTCGGACTCGGGCATCGGGGCGCGCGGCGTCAGTGACCACTTGGTCAAAGTGTCGTAGCGACAGCGTAGACAGACACATGGATAAGTTTTACCCAGGTCTAGATTTAATAGAAAAATACGACCGTTTCACCGATTACATTTATGAAATGATCGAAAAAGCCCCACGGCGAAGCGGTTGGATAAAAGAAGCCTTGGCAAAGGCTGTATTGAGGGTGCCGGGTGAGATTTACACGGCAGCAAAGACAGGGCAGATCAGTCGGCTCTATGTGGTCGATGCCAGCCTTGCAGAAATCAGGTGGCTTTTGCGGTTTGCCGTCAAAAGCAAAGCCAGAGTAATTACCCACCAACAGCAAAAAACGGCCATGGTGTTGATTGCAGAGGTGGGGAGCATGTTGGCGAGTTGGATTAAACGAAAACAACACGCCCGCAGGGTTTGAACAAGATACAACAGCCGTGCTACTCGGTGCCAACTGGAACAACGCCGGGGACGCTGGTTCCCGCGCGTCGAACTGGAACAACGCACCGGACAACTCGAACACGAACATCGGGGCGCGCGGCGTCAGTGACGACGAAACGCCGGAATGATCAAGGTCATCCGGGTGGACCAAAGTGGTCAGCTTGTTTAAACCTCCCACGGGGAACACAAAAAGAGGTCTGCAAAACGGCGAGTAGTGAAACATCGAAAGCCGCGTGCAGCATTTTATGGGAACAAAGCACCGCAATTTATTCGATCAAATAACGTCAGACGAAAATTTAAGGCTGGCGTATTACAAAGCCGCCAAAGGCAAAAAGAAATCAGGCGGCTATTTAAAGTTTAAGGAAAACGACGCGGCCAACTTGGCAAGCCTGCAGGAACGGCTAAAAGACGGAACATATCAGACAGGGGAGCCGCGCAGGTTTTGGGTTTACGAACCAAAACCCAGACCGATCACGGCACTGCCATTCGCAGACAGAGTGGTACAGCATGCACTGATCAACGTGATCGGCCCGATCTTTGAAAAAGGAATGATGCCCCAGTCATACGCATGCCGAAAAGGGCGGGGAATGCACAGCGGAGCAAGAACAACGCAAAGCATTATGCGAAAAATGGCCGAAACAGGGCGCCCGGTTTATGTGCTGAAAACCGATTTTAGCAAATACTTTTACAGCATAGACCGCGCAGTATTGTGGAAACGCATTGAAAAGAAAATCACATGCCGCGCCACGTTATGGCTGATCGAGAGGTTTACACCGCGCAACGGTGAAGGTCTGCCGATCGGTAACCTGACAAGCCAGCTATGGGCCAATGTATACGGCGACATTCTGGACCGCTACATAGGCCAAAAGCTAAAACACAGCGGTTTTGTGCGCTACATGGACGATATGGTTTTGTTTGCTCACAGTCGGGCCTATTTGGAAAGCATTAAAGGGTTTATAGAGTGGTTTTCGCAATACACCCTGCGGCTGTTTTTCAGCAAGTGGAGTATAAAACCAATCGCCCAAGGGGTAAATTTTTTGGGCTATCGGATTTTTAAGCGATACAAGCTGTTAAGAAAAGACAGCGTGATACGAGCAAAACGAAAGATCAGGAAATACAGGCAAAACGGCAACCACGAACAATTAAAGCAATTTATAGCAAGCTGGCACGGACACGCCCAGCATGCCGACACGCACAACCTATTAACCGCAACAGGGGTAGACAATGTTTGCACAAACTGAACAGGGCTGGGCCTACTGCATTGAAGCATTTGGCGACATTCACGCCGGGGCCACCGTGCCGCCGGTCAATGAATTATGGGAACAAGTACAGCAAAGCGTCGCGCTCGACGGCTGGCAGGCCATGCCAGAGATCACAGACAACAGCGTACGCATTGCCGAAATCGTCAACCGGTTTGAGAAGATCGAGCGTGAAAGCCTGCGCCCGCTGATTGTAATCAACAACGGCACCGACGTGCAGTTTGACCGCGATAAGCTGGCCGCGCTCGAAACCGAAGCGCAAACCTTGCGCGACGAACTCAACGCACTGGGCGGGCTACCGGATGAAACTCAATAGCACACTAATCATCGGCGCTCTGGGCGTCGCACTGGCAGCATGGGGAGCTTATCGCATGACAAAACTACCGCGCGGAATCCGCAACAACAACCCCGGCAACATCGAAGCCAACGCCATTCGCTGGAATGGCCAGACCGGTGACGACGGCCGCTTTGTCACGTTTGACCGCATGGAAAGCGGTGTGCGAGCACTTACCATCCTGATCAGCAACTACTACTACCGCCACGGATTGACCACCATCCGCGGCATGATCAGCCGCTACGCGCCCAGCATCGAAAACGACACAGAAAGCTACGTGAATCACGTCGCCCACAAAGCCGGGCTAAACCCTGATGAACACATTCAGCCGCTGGAACCATACTTGCGCGATATTGTGGATGCAATCATCACACACGAAAACGGGCGCAGCATTGCCGATTACGATCTGGCACGCGGCGTCACCCTGGGCATGGAGGAACTGGCATGATCAACACCAGCCGTTTAACCGAACAAGTCATTGCAGGCGTCATTACCGGCGTAATCGTCGCCGTCGCCATGGCCTACATGCAACGTAAAAAAATCGTGCCACCGGCCACCGACGACACAACCGACAGCTACAAAAACTTGTGGGGGGTCATGTGAGCATTCTGGGATTTTTTACAGCGGCGATTAAGCCCGTCACCGACCTAATCGACAACCTGCACACCAGCGACGAAGAGCGCGAAAAAGTGCGCTCACAAGTGTTGTCAATGCAAAATCAGATGATGGGCAAAGTGCTTGAACTCGAAACCCAAAAACTCGAAGCACAAAGCCAGATCATCACCGCCGAAGCCAACGGCGAAAGCTGGTTACAGCGAAGCTGGCGACCCATCACAATGCTAACGTTCCTCGGGCTGGTCGTCGGTGACTCATTCGGCTGGCTGGCCAGCGAACTGGCACCAGAAGCATGGAGCCTGCTGCAAATCGGTCTAGGTGGCTACGTCGTAGGGCGTTCAGGTGAGAAGATCATCAGCAAAATGAAGGGGGCCAAATGGAAGCAATAGGCCCAATAACCGCAATAATCACCGGGCTGGTCGCAGCAGGCGGGGCGCTCGGCCCAGTGTGGTTCATGCTAAAGCGTCTCGGCCAGCAGATCGATCGCCAAAGTGACGTCGTGGGAAAGCGTTTAGACCGTACCGACGAACACATCAACGTTCTGTACGGTCGGTGCGACGAATGCAAACAAGAAATTATCGGGCGCCAGATCGACCACGACAAGCGCATAACCATTCTCGAAATAAAAGGGCACGACCATGTTAAGCACAGACAACAATCTGAAAATTGAGCCGGTTGAAGTAAAACTCAGCCTGTCACTCGAAACCATGGCAATCATGATCGTGCTCGCCGTCGCCGTGGTCAAAAAGGCATCCTCATTGCCCGGACTTACCGGGCTTTTTTATGCCCAAACAGTGGCACCACCTTGCCCGCCGTGATCTGCGCCGTGTGATTTCTGGCCGCTTCCAACTCACCCGTCAGCGTATCAATCTTCAGTAACAGCAACTCCCGCTCCGATCGCAGCGCCTGCACCTCGTTTTCCATATCTGCCAGCCTGCGCCGGGCATCCGCCGCCTCGCTCTGGGCGCTGCGTACAATCATCGAATAGCGGCTGTTTAGATCCATCGGCGTCATTTCCTCTCTTGTCACAGGTGTTCGCAATTTGCCCGTGTCCGGGCGAATCCTGCAGTCAGTCCAGTGGTGGCCATAAAACGACAAATCACCCGCCAAAAACCGCAGCAGCAGAAAGTACCACTTGGGCGGGCGGCTTCCCCATTCGCTTTCATATCGGCGGATTGTCGCCGCACTGACCCCGATCAGATCAGACAGCCCAGAGCGCGACTGATAACGCGGTGCCGGGCCGTATTTCCGCAACCAAGTCGCGTATTCGTGCGGCTCCGTCTCAACCAGAAACCGATCAAAAAAATAATGGTGAAATCCGGGCCGCATGGCATCAATCCGTTAGCATAAAGCCGGAGGTAAGCAACGCGGGTGCCAAAGCGAACGCGCCCACCGAGTAAAACGCCGCCAACTTCGCATAATGTATATTTCTTCGGTAATATTTGTTAAATGCTGACCTGCTTGTACAGGGTCAGGCACAACCGTCAACAGTCCGGCAAAAGAGACTGCGCCAAGCCCCGCCACACCCTTTTTTGCAGCTTTTTGCCAGAAGCTGCGCACCTCGTCAGTTTTGGCCTTTTTTGCGTGAATTGCCCCAATGATTTGCATCGGGTCCACTTGCGCAAAATGAGCAATCCGGAACAGGATTTCATCGTCGTAACATTCTCGATCTGATATTAAGTA